>JAUXNL010000353.1 GCA_030684415.1 Moraxellaceae bacterium
CGCGGTGAAGGCCGGAACAGAGCTAGGCGTGGCGGCCAAGAAGATCATGGATGCGGGCGGATTGGTGTCTGACGACATCATCATCGGTCTGGTAAAGGATCGGATTGCCCAGCCTGACTGCGCCGCCGGCTTCCTGTTCGATGGTTTCCCGCGCACGATTCCGCAGGCCGAGGCCATGATCGAGGCCGGTGTGGTCATTGATCATGTCATCGAGATTCATGTCGATGATGCCGAGATTATCGAGCGCCTGTCTGGCCGACGCGTGCACCCGGCTTCAGGTCGTGTCTATCATGTGAAGTACAATCCGCCCAAGTCGACGGGAAAGGATGATGTGACCGGTGAGGAACTGGTGCAGCGTGACGATGACAAGGAAGAGACCGTCAAGAAGCGTCTCGAGGTCTATCACACGCAAACGGTGCAACTGGTTGGCTTTTATCAGGGGCTGGCCGCTGATGGCTCCGCCAAAGCGCCTCGCTACAGCAAAATCGCCGGTGTCGGCCCGGTGGATGAGATTTCTGCCAAGGTCTTTGCTGTACTGGGTTGATGACAGATATATAAGAAGCAAGACTTTCTGCTCCTCAAAACGCCGTGCTTTGCACGGCGTTTTGCTTTTGGCGAGGGTGATCCGCTGCTTTGGGTTACCCTGAGTCTGCGTACAGGGACTTTCAGTGGTCATTGCAGGGCCAGCGCGGCGTCAATAGCGTCGACAAGGTCCTGCTGCGCCCTCCGAAAAGTTCAGGACATCCTTGAGGCGGACTCTGCCCGAACAGCTTTAGTCGCTTGCTGAAAAACGCCCATCCTGGGTTTTTTCAGTCCGTGATGCAGGCACATATCTGACATCGCTCCACGCCGAATCAATCACGCAAGCATGATTGATTCGCGACCCGGCCATCCCTGCCGGTTCGGTGCTTGCTGAAAAGCATTTTTCAGCAAGTTGCTAAAGGCTTCGTGGTGGACGCTGTCTGCAGCCCGTCAAAACGCCAGCGTACGTCATGCTGCGAAGCGCTTTGTTGATGTCTGTTGTTTGTCGGCTTCTTGCCGGCGCCCGGATTTGCTTAAATGCCGGGCATTCGTTTCCGGAGAGATGTGATGACAGAGTCCCCGCGTCGCCAGGTTGGCGTGTTGCTGGCTAATCTCGGTACGCCAGATGCCCCCACCACAGCGGCGGTACGCCGGTTCCTCCGGCAGTTCCTTTCGGATCGGCGTGTCATCGAGGTGCCGCGGCCCATCTGGTGGCTGGTGCTCAATGCCTTCATCCTACCGTTTCGCCCGCGGCGGGTGGCCCGGCTTTACCAGAGCATATGGGAGCGGGAAGGGGACTCTCCCATGCGCCGCATTTTGCGCGAACAATGTGCGCTGGTGCAGCGCCAGCTCAGTGCAGTACTGCCGCATGCCGATGTGCATGTCTTGCCGGCCATGAGTTATGGCAATCCGTCGGTGGCTTCTGCGCTTGACGCCTTGCAGGCGAAAGGGGTGGAGCAGGTGGTGGTGCTCCCACTATTTCCGCAGTACTCCGCTACCTCCACTGCACCAGTCGCGGATGCGCTGGCGCGTTGGCAGGCCGGTCAGCGCAACCTGTTGGCGCTCACCCTGATCAAGGATTATTTCCGTCACCCAGTCTATATCGCGGCATTGGCAGCGTCGGTGCAGGCGCATCGGCGAGAGCATGGAACTGCGGAAAAGTTGCTGTTTTCCTTTCATGGCATTCCGCAGTCTTACGCCGACAAGGGCGACCCGTATCCGTCACGTTGTCGTGAGACGGCCGAGCGTGTCGCCGCCGCCTTGCAACTGCCAGACGATGCTTGGGCGTTCAGTTTCCAGTCGCGCTTCGGTCCACAGGCCTGGGTGAAGCCGTACACCGACCATTTGCTGGAGTCCTGGGGGCGCGCGGGTGTTGCTTCGGTGCAGGTCGTTTGTCCGGCGTTTTCGGCGGACTGCCTGGAGACGCTGGAAGAAATTGCCGAAGAGAACCGAGAGGGGTTTCTGCAGGCGGGCGGAAAGGATTACCAATACATTCCCGCCCTGAATGTGCGAGCGGATCATGTGGCACTGATGAGTGCACTGGTGCGACCGCATCTGGAGGCATTTCTCGGTCAGTAAGATGGAGTTTCTTTGCCATCGCCCCGGTTAATCCGGGGCTTTTTGTTTCTGGCGGTAACAGGAAAGCATTTTTGTGGCTTTGGGAAGGGTGAAAATCATTTCCGATGGACAATTAATGACAATGTGGTGTGTGCCACATAGCGGATCCTTGGCATTCATTTGCCCAGGGTAAAAATCCTGGTGACCGGGGACCCAAAAGAATTGAGGGATGTTAGCAACGCCATTTTCAGCCACCTTTTAAACGCACCAACGATCATTTCATCCCTGCACGGATACTTCTTGTCGCGGAGCAGAACTAATGCGTCAAAACGGGTTTGCAGGATGAAGAAATTAATCATCGGTATCGTGCAATCAATCGAGGGATTAATTGCGCCGACAAGTTTCTGGAGGGAAAAATGCCGTTTTAGGTGATTTTTTTCAGAAAAACGGAGAAAAATGGCGATTAACTGCTTGTTATTTGTACCAACTGCTTTTTTTTTGTGCTAATTTTCCGCCTGTAGTAAATGCTGTTTTGCAATTTAAAACTCCTGGGAGGAGAAACTTAAATGGCCCGTATCGCTAAAAAAGCTGTTGCGAAGAAGCCGGCTCGTAAGCCTGCCGTCCGCCGTGCTGCTCCGGTTGTGAGCGCATCCACTGCCAAAGCTCAGGCTGACGCCTCTGCCAAGGCTGCTGCTCTGGCTGCTGCTGTTGCTGCTGCCAAGGCTGCAAAAACTCCTGCTGCCAAAGCCAAAGCCAATGAAAAGCTGAAAGCTGCTCGTGCGGCTGCCCGTGTTGCCAAGGCTGCTCTGGCCAAGGCCAAGGTAGGCGCTGCTGTCGAGAAGGTGAAAGCGGCTGCTGATGCTCGCGTTGCCAAGCTGGCAATGGCTCTCGACAAGAAGCGTTCCGCCTCTGTCGAGCGCGCCAAGAAGGCCGCTGAAAAGCGTATCGCCAAGGCTGATGCTGCCAAGGTGAAGGCTGCTCAGAAGAAGGTTGCCGTCAAGGTGAAGGCTGCGCTGAAGAAGGCAACGGCCAAGCTGAAGGCAATGGCCAAGCGTGAAGCTGCCCGTGCCAAGGCGGCTGACCGTGCTGCTGCTCGCAAAGCTGCTGTTGCTGCCCGTAAGGCTGCCGCTGCTGCCAAGCGTGCTGCTGCTCCGAAGAAGGTTGTTCGTCGTGGCCGTCCGGCTGCTGCGAAGAAGCCTGCTGCGGCCAAGCCTGCAGTGAAGAAGGCGGCTGCCAAGCCCGCCGCCAAGAAGCCCGTCGCGAAGAAGCCTGCTGCTGCCAAGAAGGCACCGGCTCGTCGCGGTCGTCCGCCCAAGGCGGCTCCGGCTCAGGCCTGAGGCTGAATAAAAAAACCCCGCTTCGGCGGGGTTTTTTTATGTCTACGGCTTTCTGACCAAGGCACGGTTTCTGCGCAGGCTTCCTTGCCGCATGTTGGTATCAGACGGTTGGCGCATTGAGGGATACCAGCCGTGTTTCCCCTGCATCGAGATCTTCTGGTGTATTCAGGTTGCCAAAGGCGAGAGGGCTGTCGAATGTGGCAATCGCTGCATTTTCCTGCCGGCACCAGCGCTCCACCTTGCGATCACCTCCGGCCAGATAATCCGCCAACGATCTTTTCAGGCTCCGGTGCAACAGCATGAACAGCGGTTGCAGGCGCTCACCATCGTGAGCAATCGCCAAGGAGTGCTGTTCATCAAGGGCGGCATGCAACTGCCGATAAAGGTCAGTTGGCAGAAACGGGGTGTCGCAGGGGCAGACGAGTACGAGCGCGTGCCGGCATGCGCTGAGTGCCGCGTGAATGCCTCCCAACGGGCCCAGCCCGGGTTCGGTATCGGCGGCCAGCGTATGCCCAAAAGCGGAATACTCGTCGTGATGACGATTGCAGTTGATGACAATGTCATCGACCTGCGGCGTCAGTCGCGCCAGGACATGTGCCAGCAGTGGTTTGCCGCCGAGGCTGATCAGGCCTTTGTCCCGCCCGCCCATGCGCAATGCCTGTCCGCCCGCCAGTACGATGGCCGAGCAGGGCGGCAGCGCGGCAGTGGAAGGAGCGATGGATGAGTCTGCGGTCAGGGTCATGGGGCTGCTAGAATCGCGCTTTCGTTTGAGTCGGCGCCGCCTTGGCGGCGGCAATTGGCATCAGTACCGGGATATTCATGACAGACGTGTTCAGCAGCCGTGACATCCTGGGCCCCGAGGGCCGGCTCGCGGAGCATATCCCGGGCTTTCGCCCACGCGAAGCACAGCTTGCCATGAGTGATGCGGTAGGAGCCGCGCTCAGCGACAAGCGCATTCTCATGGTCGAGGCCGGCACAGGCACCGGCAAGACGTTTGCCTATCTGGCGCCGGCGTTGATGTCGGGCGAGAAAGTCATTGTTTCTACCGGCACACGCAATTTGCAGGATCAGCTTTTCCATCGTGACTTGCCCACGGTGCTCGGTGGGCTCGGTATCTCTGTGCGAACGGCCTTGCTGAAAGGGCGCGCCAATTATCTGTGTCCCTATCGCTTGCAGATCCATCTGGAGGATGGCCGTTTCAGCAGCCAGCAAACCGTGCATGAGTTGCAGCGGGTGGCCGCGTGGGCCCCGACCACGCAGACCGGTGATATTGCCGAGCTGTCGGATTTGCCGGAAGACGCCAGTGTCTGGCCGCTGGTCACCAGTACGGCCGACAACTGTCTGGGGCAGGAGTGCCCGCTGCTGGAAGAGTGCCCCTTGGTGCGTGCCCGCAAAAAAGCCACAGAAGCCGATCTTGTCGTGGTGAATCACCATCTTTTCTTCGCCGACATCGCCATCAAGGAAGAAGGTTTCGGTGAGCTTTTGCCCGATGCCACTGCGATTGTATTTGACGAGGCACACCAGTTGCCGGAAGTGGCTTCCCTGTTTTTTGGTGAAAGCGTCTCGTCGCGGCAATTGCTGGAGCTGGCGCAGGATGCCGTTGGTGAAATGCTCCTGAGTGCTGGCGAGATGCGTTCCATTCTGGACGCCGCGACCCAGCTCGAAAACCGCGTCGCAGATCTGCGTATTGTCTTTGGTGACGAGTCCCGAAAGGGTATCTGGTCAGAGGTTTCCGGGCTTGAAAAAATGCCGGCGGCAATCGAGGCGGTCAAACTGGCGTTGGCGCATCTGGAGTCGTGTCTGGAAGCGGCGAGTGCTCGCAGCAAGGGGCTGGAGAGCGTGCATCGTCGTGCTGGCGATTTGCTGCCGCAATTCGAGAAGCTCACGGGCGAGACCCCGGCCAGCCAGGTGCATTGGTTCGAGACCTTCAAGAAAGGCTTTGTCTTGCAATGGACGCCGCTGGATGTGGCCGCGCCTTTTCGTGACATGGTGAATGGCCGGAAAGCCGCTTGGGTTTTTACCTCTGCAACCCTGGCCGTGCATGAAGACTTCCGGCATTTTTCCCAGCAGTTGGGTCTCGACGACATGGAGACCTTGCAACTGCCCAGTCCGTTTGCCTACGAGAATCAGGCGCTGTTTTATGTGCCGCGTGGCTTGCCGGATACCAGTGATCCCGGGTACACGCGTGCGGTTCTCGAGGCCTCTTTGCCCGTGCTGGAGGCGAGCCGAGGGCGTGCATTTGTGCTGTTCACCAGTCACCGCGCCTTGAAAGAGGCCGCCGAGTGGTATCGCGGCCGTCTGGAATATCCGGTGTTTGTGCAGGGCACGATGGCCAAAGCAGAAGTGCTCAAGCGTTTTCGTGAGCATGGGAATGCCGTGCTGCTGGGCACAGGCAGCTTCTGGGAAGGGGTGG
>JAUXNL010000359.1 GCA_030684415.1 Moraxellaceae bacterium
TATTTGATTTGGTCGGTTGACCAGCCAAATAAGGAGGCAAGCTGCCTCTAAACACTTAACATCACCCAGTGCCACTATTCCTGAGCAGACATTGCCAGCCCTCACTCACTGAAGCCCGGCTCACCCCGCTCAATTGCTGACATCGCAGAATGGTTACATTTTTTGATGTAACCATTGACCGGTGTCATTGTCAACAAGCAAATAGAGGGATTGCTACGACGACAGAGGAAAGAGCCGGAAACAGCGTGAAGGCAGGCAAGCGCAGGTGCTCAGGCTGCTCCACCATGCCCGGGCGTGGGCGTTGAAACCTGACAAACCACATCATGTATTTGCCCAAGAGGCAGCCTTGATGTAACGTGTCTACATTGCAAGTGGATACGGGGTGTCGCCATGACCATCACAACCCTTTCAAGCCGCCAGTTCAATCAGGACACCAGCCGGGCCAAGAAAGCGGCAAAGGATGGTCCGGTGTTTATCACGGATCGCGGACGACCGGCACATGTGCTGCTAACGTTCGATGAGTATAAGAAGATCACCGGTGGGCGAACAAAGATCGCCGATTTGTTGGCAATGCCTGGTGCCGAAGACATTGAGCTTGAAATTCCGCAATGGGGCGACCTCGCACAAGCGGCTGATATTTCCTGATGTACCTTCTCGATACCAATGTCGTCTCCGAGCTGCGGAAAATCCGCGCCGGGAAAGCAGACCGTCATGTGGCAGAGTGGGCCGACACTATAGATGCCACCGATCTGCATTTATCAGCCATTACCATCCATGAGCTGGAGATCGGCGTGCTACTGGCCGAACGTCGTGATCCAGCGCAGGGAGCCGTATTACGGGTATGGCTGAACGGCCACGTTTTGCCAGCCTTCACAGGCCGCATCCTGGCCGTCGATACCGCCGTTGCCCAACGCAGCGCACGCCTCCATGTGCCAGACCAGCGCCCTATTCGTGACGGGCTTATTGCGGCAACGGCACTTGTGCATGGCATGACTATCGTGACGCGGAACGTGCCTGACTTTGAGCCAACCGGTGTTGCAACCCTCAATCCATGGATTGGACACTAAGACAGACCTGCATCGCCGCAAGGTCGCGCCTCCTGCAAATGGTTTTGTAGGAGGCCCGACCTCGGGGCGATGGGTTTGGGTTTTGATTTTGTAGGAGGCCCGACCCCGGGGCGATGGGTTTGGTTTTGATTTTGTAGGAGGCCCGACCTCGGGGCGAGGGTTTGGGTGTTGATGTTGGGGCGGTGGTTGGGCAGGCCGTTGGCCTGCTATCGCCGCGGGGCGCGCCTCCTACACTGTCCTGCGCGGACGCCCTGCACTGCGCAAGGTCGCGCCTCCTGCCAATGGTTTTGTGGGAGGCCCGACCCCGGGGCGATGGGTTTGGTGGGCTAGGGCTTCGTCAGGGTCTCTTGACAGCCCGAAAATCGTATATACCGTGTACGTACGATTGAATTCGAGTGGAATCCAGCCAAAGCTGCGTCAGTCATGAAACGCCCGTCTGTTGTGAGAAAGTCAACATCCCGTTAACAGACGTGCGCTCTGTTTTTCGTCAAACTGCGGTTTTCCGCTTGCTACCGGGTATTGTATGTCTGCGCCATTCCGTTCTGCTCCCCTGCTTCTGCTGCTTGCTGCGGCAGGCATGGCTTCTGCTGACATTATTGTGGAAGACCGTCCGCTCAGTACCGTACCCGCCATCAAGGCCGCTCCTGTTGCGGTAACTCCTGCTGTCAGCAAGACCGTGGCAAACGAAAAAACCGTGATCGATGAAAGCACCTCCAGCAGCAGCGATAATGCAAAAGTTGACAGTAACTGGGAGCTTTACGCTCAAGTACAGCAGTTGCAGCAGGAAACGGCCAGTCTGCGCGGTACG
>JAUXNL010000090.1 GCA_030684415.1 Moraxellaceae bacterium
GTGATAAGGATGCATGGTTGTCTAGCCAGAATTTGCCAAAGAAGATGTACTCCCAAGCACTGTCACGGCCGGCCGAAAACTTGTCTTCATAGGCCATGGTCAAGCGGTGCCAGCGCAATACCGACGGCGCTTCGGTGCCCGGTGGTTTACTCAACCCCAACAGGGTTTGGAGGTGATAAGCAAGGTTGGCAACGTAGGCTTGTAAGCGGTCCCAGTCTCGAAACCAGGCGGCCATGTACATAGCGGCCTGGTAATGCCGCAGGGCAAGTGCGTTGAGGGTGTTTGCAGTCTCCTGCTGTGGTGACGGCTGCCCGTTGGTGCCGTGAGTGTGGGTCAGTGCATGCAGCTTGCGGCGCGCCAGCAACGCACGCATGTTGTGCCACTCGGCCAGGGTTCGCCAGTCACTTCCTTGCTCGGTCTGGGGCTCGTGTTGCCCGGGTGGAGCGCCCGTGGTTTGCCACAAGAGATCCCAGGTGCCGGCGGGATTTTCGTCGTAGTCTATGCGCTGCATCATGAACCGCGCATAGGCACGCAAGCCCGGGTCGGCTGTGGCGGGGCGCTCTATGACAGCCAAGGCGTGAGATCTTGCCTGCCCAAAGCTGCCTAAATGCTTGTGCCAGCTGCATAACCGCAGCGACACCAAGCCGCTGGCCTCATCGCTCAGCGTCTGATGGTCGAGCGCGCCAAGCACATCCATGGCAGGTTTGAAGCGTCCTTCACATGCCAATGCATCGGCTACCAGCAGCACGCTCAAAACCTCGTACAGTTGCTCAGTATCAAACGGTTTCGACGTGATGCCGGGGTGCGGCCAGTGTTCACGACCCAGCTCCCCGTCCACACAAAACAGCACACCCACTTCGTGACGAAGCTGCCAAGGCCCTACCGTGGTTTTACGGGGTTGGGTTTCAACACGAAGCCCGGTGATGGTGTGTGCATCAAAAAAAGTCTGCAGGCTTAAAAACAGTCGGAGAATCTGGGCTCGGTTAAGTGCCTTGGACTGTCCTCGTTGAGCTACCACTGCGTTCAAAGACTCCATGTTCAAAGAACGTGAGGACTTGGACTCTTGCACCAAGAGCGCCAAAAGCAAAGC
>JAUXNL010000368.1 GCA_030684415.1 Moraxellaceae bacterium
ACACCCCAACGCTTCGAAAATACCCGGAATAGAGAGTGCGCCAATGGCCTTGCCAAGCCTGAAAGACCACCAATATACTGTCCTTATGAACAGTAATACTCTTTCTGGCACGGCCTGGCGGCGCATGATTGCGCTGGTAGACATGGACGCTTTCTTCGCCTCGGTGGAGCAGCTCGACCACCCGCGCCTGCGCGGCCGCCCCGTGGGCGTGGTCAATGGCGAGCAGGGCTCAACGCTGATTGCCGCCTCGTACGAGGCGCGCGCGCTTGGCATCCGCACCGGCACCCGATGGCTGGATGCGCGTCAACGCTGCCCGGAATGCGTGCGCATCGTGGCGCGCCCGGCGCGCTATGCAGAGGTCTCGGCGCGCATCATGGCCGCCTTGCAGGAAGTCACGCCCGACATCGAGGTGTTTTCGGTCGACGAGGCCTTTCTCGATCTCACCGCCTGCCAGGCCTATTACCGCTACCGTCCGGAGGCCATTGCGGCGCTGATCCGCGACACGGTGTATCAGGCCTCCGGCCTGTCGTGCTCCGTGGGCCTGTCCGGCGACAAGACCACGGCCAAATGGGCGGCCAAACAGCAGAAACCCGCCGGCATGACCATCATCACGCCGGACGCTGCCGAGGCCCGGCTGGCACCGGTGCCGCTGACCGAGCTGTGTGGCATAGGCCCGGGCATGGCCGCCTTTTTCGAGCAGTTCGGTGTGGTGCACTGTGGCGACATGAAGAAGATTCCCATCAGCATGCCGGCACGCCGCTTCGGCAATCTGGGGCGGCGGCTATGGCTGATGGCTCAGGCCAAAGACCCTTCACCGGTGAGCGTGCAGCGCCGCGACCCACAATCCTTGAGCCATGGCAAAATCCTGCCGCCACTCACGCACGACATCGACGTCATCCAGGGGTATTTGCAGCATCTGGCGGAAAAGCTGGCGGTGCGGCTGCGCCGCCACGGCTACACGGTGCAAGACATCCACATCGGGCTGCGCTGCCCGGAGGGCTGGCGCCAGGGCTGGCTGCGTACGGAACAGCCCACCGACGACGGGCTCGTCATCTTCCAGCTCTGCCGGCGCTTTCTGCGCCAGCACTGGTTTGGCGAGGTGGTGCAGCAGGTCCAACTGAATGCCAGCCAACCCGTGCGCGCGGGCCAGCAGCCGGATTTCTTCGCGGCACCAGCGGCACGCTCGGCGAACTCGGTCATGGACAGCGTCAACCGGCAGTTCGGGGCCTTTACCCTGCACCGCGCCGGCATGCACGAACATGCGGACAGCGCACCCATCATCTCGCCGGCCTGGGCGCGCAATGGCGTGCGCGAAGGCATGGACGCCATCATGCCGGGGAGCAAACCCAAACCACGCTGAATGGCGCCTCCCGGCAACGAGGGGAAAACCCCCTCCCCGGTACGCTCAGGCCGCCAGCGGCCCACTGTGGAAGCGGACCTCGACGTCAGCGGACTCGATCAGCTCGCGCTCGACCGCGCGGAAATGCGCGACGCGGCTGGCAATGGGAACGGGGGAGTAACGGGTCGCCAACTCAAGGTAATACTCGAAGTGGCGCGCCTCGGAGCGCAGCAGGAAGGTATAGAAACGGCCCAGCTCTTCATCCAGATGCGGGGCTAGCAGGGCGAAGCGCTCACAGGAGCGAGCCTCCACAAACGCACCGACAATCATGATGTCGACCAGCCGCTCCGGCTCACCGTGGCGCACATGCTCACGCAGGCCTGTCGCGTAGCGCGCCGCCGACACCGGCCGGTACGTAATGCCCCGTGCCCGCATGATCTCCAGCACCTGCTCGTAATGCAGCATTTCTTCGCGCACCAACTGGCTGAGCAAGGTTTGCAACTCAGGCCGGTCGTTGTAGCGGAACAGCAGGTTCATGGCGGTGCCTGCCGCCTTCTTTTCGCAATTGGCGTGGTCTTGCAGTAATAAGGGGATATCGGTCAGCGCCCCTTCTATCCAGGGGGCCGGGGTCGGACAGGCCAGAAAATCGCGGACAGGTTGCAGGAAATCGACCACAGCAGCTCCGGAGCGGGCAAAGAAGGAAGGCAAAAAACAGGCGCGCATTATAGGCAGAGGCCCGGCAAGGGCGGAATCGCGGATGCCCGGTCCGGGCACGGCTGTTATCCTTGATGCCCCCTGCCTCTGCTTCCGGTTGTTGCCCGGCATGAATGAACCGCTGTCCTCCCCCCGCGCCATGTCCCTCAAAGATCGTGTTTATCTGGCGCTACTGACGTTTTTCAGTTGGCTCCCTCTGGGCTTTCTTCAGCACTTGGGCGGCGGTCTTGGCCGCTTGGTGGCCCTCAACCGGCAAAGCCGCCCGGCCCGGGTGATCCGGCGCAATCTTGAGCTGTGCTATCCGACGCAATCCGACGCCTGGCGCGAAAGCATGGTCACCGCCAACCTCGTGCATACCGGCAAAGTGGCGATGGAGTTTGCCAAGGCCTGGGGACGCCCTCCCGAATGGAGTCTGCAGCACATAGGTAAGGTGCACGGCGAAGACATCTTTCACGAAGCGACTGCCGCCGGACACGGCACCATTGCCATCGTGCCGCACTTCGGCTCATGGGAAATCATGAACGCCTGGCTCAGCCTGCATGTCGAGCCCGTCATCATGTACAAGCCCGGGAAAGACGCTGGCGTGAACGCGTTTGTACTGCGAGCCCGAGGCCGGCTGCGAGCCACCATGGTGCCCACCGACGAAAGCGGCGTGCGCGCCATCTTCCGGGTACTGCGCAAAAACGGCTTCACCGCCATTTTGCCGGACCACTTGCCCGAATCCAGCGGCGGCGTTCAAGCACCTTTTTTCGGCATTGAAACGCCCACCGGCACCATCGTGCCCAAACTGATCCAGCGCACCGGCAGCCGCGCCGTCATGATGTATTGCGAACGCCGGGGCGACGGCTTCGAGATCCATTTCACCCGCCCTGACCCCGAGATTTACAGCGACGATCTTCTCATCGCCACCACGGCCCTGAACCGCTCCGTTGAAAACGTGATTGCGCACGATCCCGTGCAATACCAGTGGAGCTACAAACGCTTCCGAAATTGCGCGACCTTGCCCGACCCGTATGCATGAGGCGCGGCCGGCTAACGCGAGGCCCCGTCGCCGACGCAAGCGTCTTACTCTCCGCTCACCACTGGCGACACACGCCCATGAACAAACGTCTGCTGATCGTGGCTCATGCCCCCTCACCGAATACGGAACGTCTGGTAGAGGCCTTGCTACGCGGTGCGCGCCACCCCGACATCAGCGGCGTCGACACCCTCTGGAAAACTCCCCTGACGGCGGGGCCGGACGACATTCTCAGCGCCAACGCCATCATTCTCGGCACCACGGAAAACCTTGGCTACATGAGTGGTGCGCTCAAGGATTTTTTCGACCGTAGCTACTACGCCGTGCTGGAACAGAAACAGGGCCTGCCCTGCGCCCTGCTGATTCGTGCGGGACACGATGGCACCGGCACGCAGCGCGCACTCGACACCATTCTCACCGGCCTGCGCTGGCCACAGGTACAAGCACCGCTCATCTGTCGTGGCGAATGGCAGGATGATTTTCTGGCCGCCGCCGAAGCACTCGGCATGACCATGGCCGCCGGGCTTGAAGCCGGGGTGTACTGACGACTAGTGGACATAGCAGCGAATGCACCGCCAGCACCCGCCACCAAAAAGGAAAAATGGCCGTCATACTGGCAGCAGGAATGGCCAAACAGACAAAATCAGATGGCCGCAGGAAGCAGTGGCGAGATACGGCCCAACATCATTGTGGTTATGGAAATGAATCGAAATGCAGGGCTTTCTCGCGCTACCTCACACTAGCTGCTTGCTGAAAAACGCCCATCCCGGACTTTTTCAGCAAGCAGCTAGAGCAGTAAACCCGGGATATACCTTTCAGAGGTCACCACGCAGGCGATCAATCAGCAACTTGGCAAGGCGGTCAGCAGCAAGCTCGTAGGGAACGCCAACGTACCAGCTATTTCCAGACAAATACTTCAGCTCATTGTCAGCGGCCCAAACATAACCGCTGTACCAGTAATGATTGGAGTTAACGAGCGCACCACAGAGACGGCTATCCATCCGCCTGTGGCCAGGGCATCCATTCGTGAACTCGTAAAATAT
>JAUXNL010000371.1 GCA_030684415.1 Moraxellaceae bacterium
TGGGAATCCGGCACACCTCCAGCGGAATGTTGACCCTGAAGCGTTGCGCTGAAAACTCACAAGTTCCGGCAAGGTACTGGCTATAGCGCTCCAGGTAGTCCGGCGGGTCATGGGTAAAACAGATATGGGCCTCGGTTAAAGGCCGGCCAATAATGAATTCGGCGCACTCAAACAGCACAGTCATGCAGCATTCAGACAGGGCGCGATGCACCTCGGGATTGAGGGCGATATCAAAATCAATATGGCACTCGACCTGCTCCAGACTGGTTTTAAGGCTTAAATGGACAAAACTGAGACGGGTCGGGACAAAACTCTGAAAAGCCGTCAGCACCCGCAACAAATCGGGGCTGCTGTTGGCCAGGAAGCCCATCACGCCATGCGTGGCCGGGATCAGCCGCCGCCCCAGACGCAAACCGAAGTCGGCATGGCTGGATAACTGCAGGCCGTTATGCAGAATCTGGATTTGCTGGCGCGCCGTCAGCAACGTGTCGTCGCGCATGAACTGCTCGACGCTTAACCCGGTGAACTTCAAGAGCTTAGGCAAATCCCTGATTTGCAATTCCAGCTCACGACCAATCAGACGCGAATAGTTGGACGGGATACTCGCCACATCCTCATCCGCCAAGAGCTGGCCGGCCGCACTCGTCTGACCATCCATCATTTGCCATCCCCCAGCCTCAACCGCCTGAATTCATCGATCGGAGTGTCTTATAATGACTCCCTGTTGTCCAGAAATGACCTATTTCGGATTGCATTGTCTGCATATTTTTCAGCCTGACTGATCGACATATCGATACTTTGGGGCGGCATGTCTTTTGCCATCAACAAGTTAGTGGAGAGCTATTCATGGGCAACATAACCTTCATCGAGCATGACGGCACGCAACATCCGGTTGAACTGGAGGCGGGCAAATCGCTGATGCAGATCGCGATGGACAACTGCGTGCCCGGCATCGACGCGGATTGCGGTGGCGAATGCGCCTGCGGCACCTGCCATGTCATCGTGGACAGCGCCTGGCTGAACGTGGCGGGCAAGGCTGGTGACGAAGAGTTGCAGATGCTGGAAATGACCCCCGAGAAAAAACCGGCCTCGCGCTTGTCCTGCCAGATCATGGCCACCGACGCCATGGACGGCATGATCATCCATCTGCCGGAATTCCAGATGTAATTGACCCATCACGATGCGTGACGGGTTCCCATAAGCCAACACTCTGCCAAGGTTGAAAAATCATGAGCCTGCTGAAAACCGCCTTCGACAAAGCGTCTTCGACCTTCGCCGAGTTGAACGAAAAAGTCCCCGCCATCCAGAAGGCATCAGACTTTGTGGTCGATACGGTCTCGGCCAATGTCCCCGCACCGATTTTGATCAAGGGCGTCAAGACCTTCCAATCCGTCAAGCATGCGGTATTGCAAACCAAGCCTTTTGAAGAGTTTATCGAACAGCCTATCCCCGATGTCATGAGCCTGAAGCTTGAAGAGATCGATGTCAGTAATCCCTTCCTGTACAAGCAGAAAAAGTGGCAGTCCTACTTCAAGCGCCTGCGCGACGAGTGTCCGGTGCATTACCAGAAGAGCAGCCCCTTTGGCCCGTTCTGGTCCGTCACCCGCTATGAAGACATTGTTTTTGTCGACAAGAACCATGACCTGTTCTCGGCCGAACCGGCCATCATTATTGGCCAGACCCCCGAAGGCTTGCCGGCGAAGATGTTCATTGCCATGGACCCGCCAAAACACGACAAGCAACGGCAGGCTGTTCAGGATGTGGTGGCGCCCAAAAACCTGAAGGAACTGGAATCGCTGATTCGCTCCCGAACGCAGAGTGTGCTGGACGAACTGCCGGTCAACCAGCCCTTTGACTGGGTGCAAAAAGTCTCCATCGAACTGACCACACGCATGCTGGCCACACTGTTCGATTTCCCTTATGAGAAACGCCAAAATCTCGTTTACTGGTCCGACGCCATGGCCTCCTTCCCGCAGGCGACCGGCGGCCCGGGCCTCGGTTTCGATGAGTTTTTTGATACGGCGATTGATATGACCAGGCAGTTCTCGGAGCTTTGGCACCAGAAGGCCGCCCAGAAAGCCGCCGGCATGCCGATGGGCTACGACGTGATGAGCATGCTAGTCTATTCCAAGGATACCGAGGACCTGATCCGCAAACCCATGGAATTCATGGGCAATCTGGCGCTGCTGATTATCGGGGGCAACGACACCACGCGTAACTCCATGTCAGGCGGATTGTATGCCCTGAACCTGTTCCCCAACGAGTTCGTCAAGCTGAAACAAAACCCCGGCCTGATTCCCAACATGGTGTCGGAGATCATCCGCTGGCAAACCCCGCTGGCCTACATGCGTCGCATTGCCAAGCAGGACGTGGAGCTGAACGGCCAGCTGATCCGCAAGGGCGACAAGGTGGTGATGTGGTATGTCTCGGGCAACCGCGACGAACGCGCCATCGAGCAGCCGGATGAATTCATCATTGACCGCAAGGGCGCGCGCAACCATATGTCCTTCGGCTTTGGCGTCCATCGCTGCATGGGCAATCGTCTGGCGGAATTGCAGCTGCGCATCCTGTGGGAAGAGTTGCTGGCCCGTTTCGAGAATATTGAAGTCCTCGGCGAACCGGAAATCGTCCAGTCCAACTTTGTGCGGGGCTACAGCAAGATGATGGTCAAACTCACCGCCAAAACGACAGGCTGAGCCGCCATGACCGCCCACACCGCTGTGATCATTGGCGCCAGCCATGCCGCCGCCCAGCTCTCCGCCAGCCTGCGCCTGGAAGGCTGGGACGGCGACATTTTGGTAGTGGGCGACGAGCCGTATCTGCCGTACCAGCATCCGCCCCTGTCGAAGACCTTTTTGTCGGGGGACAAGACCGTGGCGGACCTGTATATCCGGCCCGCCGCGTTCTATGAGAAGAACAATATCCGCTTCCGTCAGGCCCGAGTCACGGCCATCGACCGCGCACAGCAACGCCTGACGCTGGACGATGGCGCCGTGCTGGCCTACGCCAAGCTGGCGTTGTGCATGGGCGCGCGCGTCCGCAAGGCCGGTCTGCCGGGCGAGGCCCTGGCCGGGGTGCATTACTTGCGGACCATTGCCGACGTGCAGGGCATCCAGCCGTCTGTGGTCGCCGGCAAGCGGGCGGTGATTATCGGCGGGGGCTATATCGGCCTGGAAACCGCCGCCTCGCTGCGCAAGCAAGGCATGGAGGTGGTGGTGCTGGAAATGGCCGACCGCATCCTGCAACGGGTGACTGCCCCCGAATTGTCGGCGTTCTACAGCCGCATTCACCACGAGGAAGGCGTGAGTATCCATACCGGCATCGTGGTGACGGCGCTGGAGGGTAACGCGCGGGTGGAGCGGGTGCGGTGCGCCAACGGCGTCGACTTCCCGGCGGATCTGGTGATCATCGGCGTGGGGGTAGTGCCCAATGTTGAACTGGCCCAAGCCGCCGGAATTGCGGTGGATAACGGCATCACGGTGGATGAATTCGCCCGCACCAACGACCCGCATATCGTCGCAGCGGGCGATTGCGCCAATCACTTCAATGCCATTTACCAGCGCCGCATGCGCCTGGAGTCGGTGCCCAATGCCGCCGATCAGGCCAAGGCGGCGGCCGCCTCGCTGTGCGGCCTGAAAAAAGCCTATCAGAGCCTGCCGTGGTTCTGGTCGGACCAGTACGACCTGAAGCTGCAGATTGCCGGCCTAAGTCAAGGCTACGATCAAGTAGTCATGCGAGGTGATCCGGACAGCGGCCGCAGTTTTGCTGCTTTTTACCTGAAGAACGGCCAGTTAATTGCAGCGGACTGCATCAACCGCCCACAGGAATTCCTGCTGGCGAAAAAAATTATCGCGGATAAGGTAGCCGTAGATGCTCACTGCCTGGCTGACGAAACGATTGCGGTAAAAGCGCTGCTCGAGGTGGCCTGAGCGAGCCGAGCAGGACACGGAACCTGTTTGGCTATCCTCCAACAGCACGCAGGCTTCAGACGATTCGGTAAATCATCGATCCGCTTGCCACCGCCTTACCATCGGCATCGACAATGTCCACATCACAAAACACCAGATCCTTTCCGCGTCGCCGGACGATGCCCGTCGCCAGGATGTCCTTCCCGACCGCGGCCGACAGATAATTGATCGTGAGACTCACCGTAGCAGCCTTTACACCGCGTGAGACATCGTGGCCAGACCAGGCGGCAAGCGCTCCGGTCAAGTCGAGCAGGCTGCTCATGACGCCGCCATGCAATGCTTCGCCACCCCCCACCAAGTCATGGCGGAACGGGACCTTGACGGTGACCCTGTCGGGGACAAGATCAACGATCTCGATCCCCAACAGTTTCTGAAACGGAACATTGGGGTACGCTGCGACCAGCGCCTCCACAAACTCGCTCATATAATCTCCTTCGGGAATGAGCCTGCTCAATCAAGGCAGCGTACCTGCCGGGGGCTGCCACCAGGGCAAAGGTAGCCCCACAGCGCCCTCTAATGCCTGCCCTCACGAGGCGATCGCGGCCCGCCTCGTGTCTGCTGCGGGCACCTGCGGCCTGCCGAACTGCATCGCGCCATCATCGACCTTGCCACGACGAATCATGTTCATGTCGAGGGCATAGTTCTGGAACAGCCTCCACGGCACCTTGTCGCCCTGCCCAGGCAGGCGGTCGGCGGCGCGCTGGAAATAGCCTGAGGTCATGTCAAGATACGGCATTCGCTTGACGGAAGTATCGTTCACGCGCGGCACGCATATCTTCGTGCCGGTCTTGTCCATGTGCTTGAGCAGACGGCACACGTATTCGGCGATTAGATCCGCCTTCAACGTCCATGAGGCATTGGTGTAGCCCATGGTGTTGGAAAGATTCGGCAGGTCGCTGAACATCATGCCTTTGTAATTTAGTGCCCGGGCGGCCTGAAAGGGCTCGCCATCGACAATGAACTCGGCTCCCCCGAAGAGCTGCAGCTCGAGGCCGGTGGCACAGACGACAATGTCTGCCTCGAGCTCCTGCCCACTCTTCAGCCTGATGCCCTGCGCGGTGAAGCGATCGATATGATCGGTGACCACCGACGCCTTGCCCACTTTCAGGGCCTTGAACATGTCGCCGTTCGGCACCGCACAAAGGCGCTGATCCCAGGGCTTGTAGCTCGGCGTGAAGTGCTTCATGTCGACGTTCTTGCCCACCTGCGCCCGCACCTGCGCCAGCAGCATGCGCCGGACCGCCAACGGGCGCGAACGCGACAGCTTGAACATTCCCGCAGTCAGCGCAATATTGCGCGTGCGGCCGATGCGGTAGACGAGCATTTCGGGCAGCACCCGGCGCATGGCCTGCGAGAGCAGATCCCTCTGTGGCACGCTAAGAACGTAGGTGGGAGAGCGTTGCAGCATGGTGACGTGTGCGGCCTTGTCGGTCATGGCCGGGACTATGGTAATAGCCGTCGCGCCCGAGCCCACCACCACGACCTTCTTGCCCGCATAATCGAGGTCCTTGGGCCAGAACTGCGGCAAGACGAACCGGCCCTTGTACTTCGCCACATCCTTGAACTCCGGCACGTACCCTTTATCGTAATTGTAGTAGCCGGAGCACATCATCAAGAAATTGCAGGTATAGGTCTCTGTGGCATCGCCCCGCTTTGGCTCGCTGCCGGCCTCATAGTCGCCGACCCGCGTTTCCACGGTCCACAACGCCGTCTCGCTCGACCACGACGCCCTGATGACCTTGCGCCCGAAACGGATATGCCGGTCGATGCCGTTTTCGCAGGCAGTTTGACGCACGTAATCCCGGATCTTGGGGCCGTCGGCGATGATCTGGGTGTCTGTCCACGGTTTGAAATTAAAGCCGAGGGTGAACATGTCGGAATCGGACCGGATGCCCGGGTAACGAAAGATATCCCAGGTTCCGCCAATGGCGGCACGGCGCTCGAGGATGGCATAGCTCTTCCCCGGGCACTTGCTCTGCAAGTGGTAGGCGGCGCTGATGCCGGAGATGCCGGCGCCTACGATGAGTACATCAACGTGGTTGTTTGTCATTGCAGTCAGCCGTTCTCTCAATGTACCGCCGCTTCCATGACGGCAGAGCGATTCTTGAAGTAGGTGTTCAGAAAGCCGTTGTCGCCAAACATGGCCTTTGCCCACTTTGCCTCGAGCGCGCTGGTGTCGTGCTGCGCAGGATGGAAGTGCTTGGCAAGGAACAGCGGCAATTTCGGCAGAATGCCTGTGACAAAGCCTCGGCGGCCGAACAGGAGGTTCAATCCCTTGCCGATGTCCGTGACGTCGCTGGCCTTGCCCTCTCGCGCCACCAACCACGCCCAGCTCAGGAACACAGCGGGCACCAGCGTGACAACCACGGCCGCGGCGGCGGCTGTGCGCTCGATACGCGAGTTGCCTACGAGTTCGTAAACATCGTAAGCAACCGCCTTGTGCTCGAGCTCCTCGAACGCGTGCCACTGCCAGAGCTTGATCATCTCCGGATCAGCCCTTTCAGCGAACTGCGGGTTCTCAAGGAGCTCCTCGGCAAGCAACGCGGTGAAGTGTTCCATGAACGTCGTGGCCGCGATCTGGGTGCTCTTCGGCAGGCGCTCCAGCAGGCCAAGCCCCAGTTTCACGGCAGCCACCGGAAAGCGCAGGTCAATGCCGCGCTGCTCGAGCAGCGCATTGAGCCTGTCATGCTCGCGCCCGTGGATTGCCTCCTGCCCCATGAAACCGGATACCTGATCCTTCAGCCGGACGTCCTGGACGAGGTCACGATAATTCCTTACGGAATCCATGAAGAAGCGCTCGCCTGGAGGAAACCAGCTCGACAGCATGGCGAAGAACAAGGTGGCCGTAGCGTTGTCATCGTAGAAGTAGCGACTGGTGGCATCCATGCGGAAATCCATCTGCCGGGGCGGGATGCCGACGCGGGCTCCGGCAGGCTGGCGGCGAGTGGCTTTCGTGGTGGTTTCTTCAATCATGAGGGGTACTCCCGTTGTAATTGCGCGGCAATGAAAAGCCCCGAGCCGCCGACGGCGCTCGGCTATTTGGGTGATCTGCCAACAGAGGGTGCCGCCCCCTGAAATCAGCATTCACTGCAACGTTACGTTCCAACACAGGCGATCATGTCGATCGACCACGAACCTTCCGGTGAGCAAATCCACCGTGCGGTGCGCAGATCAAACGCCTGGCCCCCAGGGAACCGCAGCATATCTTTGGCCAAATGACCAAATAATGACGGACACTATCAGCAAGCACGGCCAACCCATATGTTTACTTGTGCCAAAAAGCCATCATTTCGGGCCATCGGGATATTAAACAGGGCGCCTGCCGGAACTTGCCGTTAGGCCCGTGGGGGGCGCGGCAGTCATCCCCCCAACACGCGCCCTCACACTTCTGGCCATCGGGCTGGCCATCCGCTTTCAACCCAGGGCGGCCATCAGCTTTGGATAGCGCCTGGCGTACTCGGCAAAGATCAGGTCCGGGTTCAGATCGTTCATCGGCTCGTGATAGCGCAGATACTCCATGCGCAGTCGGCTCTGTCCACTGCTGACTTCCTGGAAGATCGCATCGTGCTCGCCATCAAACTCCAGCGCCGGCGACTTCATTTTCTCGCACAGTTCGCGATTGAAGGCCGGCGTCAGCTTTATCCAACGCCCTTCCAGAAAAAAATCGGCATAGCCGTGGTAGTAGAAAATGGTGGTGCCCATCAACTGCGTCAGTTGTGGGCTGCTGAAGTGGTTGCAGACATCGGCGAAACCCAAGCGGGTGGGAATGCCGGCGGCACGCCCGACCGCCGCCAGCAGCACCGCCTTGCCGACACAATAGCTGCGGCCCTGCGCCAGCACGTGACTGGCACGCAGGCTGTCGGCATTCAGGGTGCAGGCATAGGGGTCATAACGAATATCGTCGCGAACCGCGTAGTACAGCGCAATGGCGCGTTCCCGCGTCGTGCTGGCCCCGGCGCAGACCTGCCGGGTATACGTGCGCACGGCCTCATGGTCGTGGTCCAGATAGCGGGTGGCTTGAAGGTGCTCGGGGGTATACATGGCGAAGGTCCGTCGTGGGTTGCAACAGT
>JAUXNL010000384.1 GCA_030684415.1 Moraxellaceae bacterium
TTCAATCCTCGGCGGCGGATTGGATCATGGCACCAGCACCTTGATCATGGGGCCGGCCGGGAGCGGTAAATCAACCCTGGCGACGCAGTTCGGCGTTGCGGCTGCACAGCGCGGCGAAAAGGTCGCCATGTACCTCTTCGACGAGCATCTGGGCACCATGTTCGCCCGGTCTCAGGGGGTCGGGATGGATATCTCCACCCCGTTGGCTGACGGTTTGCTGACCATTCAGGCCATCGATCCGATGGAGCTTTCGCCCGGCAAGTTTGCCCATCTGGTGCAAACCTCGGTCGAGCAGGGCGCGACGATGATCGTCATCGACAGCCTGACCGGCTACATGACGTCGATGGGCGATGAGGGGCACCTGACGCTGCAGGTTCGCAACCTCCTTTCGTACCTGGCTGAGAGAGACGTCGCCACGGTGCTCATCTCTGTCCAGCACGGTCTGCTGAGCGCGGCAGACGCCCAAGGTGAAAACATCAGCTACATCGCGGACAATGTTGTCCTGCTACGATATTACGAACATCGGGGTGATGTCAGACGTGCGCTTTCAGTCTTCAAACGGCGCGCAGGCCCGCATGAGCGGACAATCCGGGATATCGACTTTTCGGCGGACGGCATCAGCGTTGGGCCGCCTCTAACGCAGTTTCGCGGTGTGCTGCGGGGAGAACCCGTCCTCGAATCCGGACAGGACTATGACTGATGGAACAGGACGATCGCCTTCGGGATAGTGTCGTCCTTCTATTGGCTCTGCTCTTGCCGGACGGTCGCGCTATTGCACGCGCGATGGGCGATCAAGGGATCGCGACGCGCCTGTGTACGGCCGGCAGCCTGTCACAGGAAGTCCGCGCCGGCGTCGGGACGATCGTTGTGGCTGAAGAGGCGATGTCGGATCAGCTTGTCGGCAGGCTTGTCGCGCTATTCGAAGAACAACCCATCTGGAGCGATATTCCGCTCATCATCCTGATGACGCCCCTGAAGGACGCCAGCGAAGGGCGGCGCCCGATCGGAAGCGCGGCTTCCCTCCGCAATGCGACCTTTCTGGAACGGCCGATGAAGATCTCGACGCTGTTGCAGGCCGTAAGGGTCGCGCTGTACGGACGTCAGAAACAGTATCGGCTCCGCGACCAGCTGCGGGAGCGGCATCAGCTTCTGGAAACTTCCGAGCGGAATGAGCGGCGACTGGCCGCCGTGCTGAACAACACGAG
>JAUXNL010000386.1 GCA_030684415.1 Moraxellaceae bacterium
GATGCGCGACCCGGCCATCCCTGGCCGGGAAACAGCTTGCTGAAAAGCATTTTTCAGCAAGCTGTTAAAGCCGCCCCCTCTCCCCCCGGGAGAGGGCTGGGGTGAGGGCCCGCGCTCCCGTCAATCCCCGCCACCTGCCACGCCAGCTTTGGCCTGCTCGCCTCACAAAAAACCGATCAACCGGCAAAGTCCACGCAAACCCAACAGCCAGCCACGCCCACAGCACCCGGACCAAGCCACCTCCAGCACAATCCACGCCATTACGTCGCGCCGCGCGCCCGTCTGCATCCGGGGCCTTATCGGCACGGCACAGCGTTAGGCATAATCACACGCGCCGGCGCTCGACATGCAGCCGGTCCACTGCACGGAGCCCTGTCGTGAATGCTGTGATTTTTCCCCACTGGCGGTTGCTCGCCGCGCTGCCGGCGCTTGTTGCGCTCGCCCTCCCCGCCAACGCAGAAACCCGCCTCTACCAGTGGAAAGACGAAAACGGCCGCGTGCACTTTTCTGATCAACCGCCCGCCAATAAACCGGTTGCCGTCGCTCGCGTTCTCGGCACGCAGCCCAAGCTGCCCGCGGTGCGTCAGCTCACTCCCGCCAAACTGCCAGAAGGCCGGCTCGCTCCGCTTGCGGTGGCGCTGCCCGACTACAGCGCACTGGCCACCGGCGGCCTGAGCGGCAAGCTGCATGTCGCGGCCGATTGCATCTCGCCATCCGAGATCGAGTGGAAAGATGTGCAAGGCCCCGGCTCCATTTTTCTCGACGGTAATCGCCGGCAGCTTGCGGATGCCGCTGCCACCGAGTTGCGCAAGCTCGGCTACGACACCCAGGTCAGCAGCTCTGATGGCCACTGGCAAAACATGAAAGTGGCCGGCGCCTACCGACTGGTGCCACGCATCCAGTTGGCCGATCTGCGTGTGTGTCTGCCCAGATTCACCAGCGCGCAATTGCGCCAGCCCGATGTGCCACGCCTGATCCAGAATGCGAGCGAGCGCGCCGGCCTGTGGCTGCAAGTGCGCTGGGAGTTGTGGAGTAAAGACAGTCAGCAGCCGCTGAAAATATTTGTGACGGAAGGCGTGCATCTGCAATGGAGTGAAAAGACCAGCCTGTGGCTTGTGTCGCAAGAAGCCATGCGTGATGCCACACGCAATCTGGCTGGCTACCCGGCGCTGTCCGCCGCGCTGAAAACGGCCAGCACCCCAGCGCCCGTGCGCGAAACAGCGCAAGCCGCCGGCAACGCGCTCGGCGGCCTGGCCAACTCGTTGATAGGGGGCTTCACGCAGCAGGCGAAGGTTGCGCAAGCCGTTGCGCTCGCAACGCCGGTGAAAGTCATGGTGGTCGAGTACTACATGGAAAATGACCGCTGGCCGACCGACCTGCGCGCGTTGGTGCCGCCCGGCACTGAATTGCGCGAGCCTGGCCTGATTGATGACATGTCACTCGGGCCACAGGGCGAGATTGTCTTGCAGTTTGCAAATGCGGTGGCCCCCGGTGGCTGGCTGCGCCTGACGCCGCGCAACAACAACATCAATATCCAGTGGAGCTGCCGCAGCAATCTGCCGGCCAATGCATTGGGCGGTAAAAACGGTTTCTGCCAAACCGCGGCGCGCTGACCTGCAACCCAGCATTGAACAATGCATCGACCAATGCATCGACTGACACGCTCTATCAGCACGAAGCAAGCACACACGGCCCACGCACTGTCATACCCCCCTCTCCCGCTGGGAGAGAGCCGGGGTGAGGGCCCGCCCCGACATCAGCGCCACACTCAGCCCCATAACTCAGCGTCAAACTCAGCACCGGGAAAAGCATCAACCCCAAGAAGACTCTGCAAGCGGCTGCAGAATATTTCTCCGCCAGCATTCAGGATGCTGATCTGCCGTGTCGACTCATTTTTTCGGGTACAGCTTTTCGTCGAACTCGGACATTTTCGGAAACGAAAGCGGCGTTGCCGATTCAATGCCGGCCAGCCAGCCGCGATAATCCGCCATGATGGCATCGCGCGCTTCCGGTTTGAGATAGGGAATGTGATAGCCGGCAAAGAACGGCAGCACCTCAAAGCCCACATACGCAAGTGTGCCGCGCAGTAACGGGCGCAACATCACGTCGATTTCGCCATGAATGGCACCGGGCCCGAACATGTGCTCACGACCACCCAGCGTAAAACTCAGCGCGGCTTTTTTGCCTTTCATGCCACCATTGTCATAAAACCGCAGGCCGCCATAGCACACACCAGAAATCAGCACGCGATCAATCCAGCCCTTGAGAATGGCGGGAACGGAAAACCAGTACAGCGGAAAGCTGAAGATGACGAGGTCGGCTTTTTTCAGCTTTTCGACTTCCGCCGCGATATCGGCCGCAATTGTGCCGCCTTCGTAGCCATGACGCTGCTCGATCGCATACACCAGATAGTCTTCGTTTTTTCGGCCCGCGAAGTCAGCAGCAGAGGCCACCGGATTCCAGCTCATCGCATACAGGTCTGACACCACTACGTCATGGCCGGCGGCCGTGAAATCGGCAACGGCGGTTTTCATCATCGCGGTAGTGAAAGACTGCGGCTCAGGATGGGCATGTACGATCAGGATATTCATGAAAACCTCAGGCAATTCGGTAACAGAAAAGTGGTAGCAAAAAAGGGGCGGGGTGAAAGCCGTCAGCCACACGAGCCGCTCACATACGGGCAGCTCACCTACTGGCCGTCCACAGCAAAGACACTCTGAATAACCCGGTTTGCCTTGAGCCAGCCCCATTGAGACTTGCCTTGGGCATCGAAGATTCATGCTCACTAAAAGCAAGCGGCATCAACACAGCTCAGGAGCGCCTTGTCGACAGACTCCGCCCGAACGGCTGGGGTTATTCAGTGCGTCCTTGGCTGAGTGGTATTGGCTTGACGGTATTGGCCTCGCGCGTTGGCCAGGCGTATTGGCCGGCGGCACTCACGCCATGACACCCATACCCGCAGGCATGACAGCACCTGCGCAAATCGAGGCCGGACTCTAGCAAGACAGGCCGGCGAATGCATGTGCCGGAAGGCCAGAGCGCATGGCCCCAAATGCCGGTTGGCCGGCCCCGCCCTCCGTTCTATGCCGCCGCCATCAGTGCTACAAAGGAGCACTTTTTGCCGGAGCTTGCCATGACTGCGCTGACCACCCTCGATACCCGTCTTGATGACGGCATCCTCATCCTCACCCTGAACCGCCCCGACCAGCTCAATGCCTTCACCGTCACCATGGCCGACGAGCTTGAGGCAACCTTTCGTGCCGCCAGCGAAGACGATGCCATCCGCGCGATTGTGGTCACCGGTGCGGGCCGCGCGTTTTGTGCCGGCATGGACCTCTCGGTGCCCGGCAATGTGTTCGGGCTCGACGAAACCCAACAGCCGACCATGGCCGACATGCACGAACGCCTCACCATCCCGGCGATGCAGCGTGGTGTGCGCGACACGGGCGGACGTGTGACGCTAGCCATTCACGACTGCAAAAAGCCGGTGATTGCCGCCATTAACGGTGCCGCTGTCGGCATTGGCGCCACCATGACGCTGGCCATGGATTTCCGCATCGCGTCTGAAAAAGCGCGCGTCGGCTTTGTGTTCGGAAAAATCGGCGTCGTGCCGGAAGCCTGCTCGACATGGTTCCTGCCGCGCATTGTCGGCCTGCCGCAGGCGCTGGAGTGGGTGTATAGCGGCGACATTCTCGATGCGGCTGAAGTGCTGCGCGGCGGCTTGGTCAAAGCCGTGGTGCCGCCGGAAAAACTGCTGGAAGAAGCCATCGCGCTGGCGCGCCGTTGCATCACCAACCGCTCTGCCGTGTCGGTCGCACTGATGCGCCAGATGCTGTACCGCAACAGCGCGCAGGAGCACCCGCTGGAAGCGCACAAGGTGGAATCGCTGGCGATGTTTTACACCAGTCTGGAAGACGGCAAAGAGGGCGTGAAATCCTTTTTGGAGAAACGTGACCCGGCCTACACCGGCAAAGCCAGCGCCATGCCGCCGTTTTATCCGTGGTGGCAAGAATAAGGAGAGTCTTGGCGCCCCCCTCTGGCAAGAATGACGCCAGAGGGATTCGGTACGGGTTTTCTGATCATGCTTTTCTGGCTTTTTTGCGAAGCAGCTTTTGCCACACGAGCCCTGATGGCTCTTTTTTAACTGCCACCTTTTGACTGCCATTTTTTGACTAGGCTGCTTTGACGATCGCGTTTCGACGATATTGTTTTGACAGCCCAGCTTTACCCACAAGACGCTGGCAGCATGGCGTCGACTTTCATTACTTGCACGTCAGGAAGGGCGGCTACTGAGTAGGCCAACACACTTTAGGGCTGCGCCTGTCGACAAGGCCCTCCTGATTCAGGCCCAGGAGAGCCTTGTCGGAGCCATTGACCTTCGGGAACTGCCCCAGCGCCGGCCAGCACCCCCTCGGGATCTGCTCCCGCCAGACCGATTGATTCAACACCGCTCTCTAACAGCTTGCTGATAAAGCAGGCCGGCAGCGGCCACTGTCCACGGCATTGCCTGTGCATGACAAGTCGGGTCTACTGCCCCGGTGCTGCCATGCTGACCCACGACAACCGAACTGCCCTGATGCCACAGCCTCTGCCTTCGGCCGCCCTGCGGTCGGTCTTCCTGCTCCTGTTGCTGGCCGTCATTTTCCGGCCGGCCGTTACCCGAGCAAGTGACGAAGCAGCCGTACCGCCCTTGGTGGCGACCACTGCCGACATCGTGAGCGAGCCTGAAGCTGGCGCCGTGCAGACAGTGACGGACGCTGCTCCTGCTCCTACAACGGCAACGGCAACGGCAACGGCAACGGCAACGGCAGATAACTCCGCTCCCGAAAAAGCGCGCATCGAATTCCTCTACGAAATCGACCCTTACTATTCGAGCGCCGGCATCGAAATCCCGCTCACCGCCGAAGGCCTGCCCGATGGCGGCCGCCTGCCTGAAGTGCAGGTTTACCAGCAATTGCTACGCGAATCCTTCATGCCGCGTCTGCTCATGCTCGAAGCCAGCGTTTATCCCTTGCCGGTACTCGGCACCGCACTGAAAAAGCATCACCCGGATTTTTACAACGACTTCACCATCGGCGATCTCGGCGCCAACTCACTGAATGTACTCGAAGGCCTCACTGCCGGCTTCCAAGAACCGTGGGCGCTATCCGTTTTTATTGGCACTGGCATGAGCTTTTCCCGCCATGGCGAACGACCAGACACGGATAACCGCGCCTACATGGGCTACTTGCTCTCGGGCGGCAAGAAACACATCCGCAGCAACACGCTGATTGATGACGACTGGTGGGAGCTGGAGTGGAAGCTGAAAGGCGAGCGCCAGACGGATGACTCCGAACTGAGCTGGAGCTTCCGCATCGGCGTGAAAAATCACGGCAACCCCGATATTGTCGACGTTGCACTGATCGGCATGCGCCGCAGCAGTCTCGACTACAAAGGCTCGCTGCTGAGCTTCCTCACCAACTCCACACTGGAAACAATGACCGAAATAGACCGGCGCACACTGCGTTTCTTACGCCAGGAAATCACCATCGGGCGCAAGATTCCGCTACAGCGCTGGCGCGTCGCCCTGGAGCTCGATCTCGGTTTTGTTTACGAAGACGAAGCCAAATACCGGGGCAAGCTCGCTGATCCCGATGCCGATGCCTTTACGTTCATTTTCCGGCCCAACATCAAATTCTGACCCGTCATCATGCCGACACCGTCACCTGACTCTTTCTGCATCAGCCCGCTGCACCAGCATCCCGGACTCATTCCGGAGCTGGCGCGCCGCCACCATCCGCAATGGGCCGATGTGCAACCGCTGATGCAGTTGAGTGATTGGGAAAAAGAATTCACTCGTCATGCCCGTACCGGCACACCCGCGCTGCCCACCACTGTTGTTGCACTGGATGATGATGGCACGCTGCTCGGCTCTGCCAGCCTTGTGCACGACGACATGGACGGTGTGGCGCCGTTTTCACCCTGGCTGGCCAATGTCCTGGTGGCACCAGCCGCACGCGGCCGCGGTGTCGGCGCTGCACTGATGGAGGCCATTCTGGAAGTGGCGGCCGAGCGCGCGTATGCACAGATTTATCTCTTTACCGAAGACCAGCAGGATTTTTATGCACGGCGTGGCTGGACGCTGGTGGAAGTGCGGCCGCATCACGGCAAAACTGTCAGCCTGATGACACGCCACACACGATAAGACACCGTGTAACGCCGCAGGACCGGACTATCATGTCCTTCGCGCCATCATTACAACGCTTTTCTGCCGGCACTCTCTCGGCCATCACTCGGCAATCGGAGCCCTCATGAATGCACAGCCCTTACGCCTTTACGGACGCATGAGCCTCTTGCTCGTCAGCCTGCTGGTGGCCGCCTGCAGCAATGGCAGCGACACCCCCTCGCGTGCAGGACAGGTGCAATCTGCTGATGGCAGCCCACTCACATCGGCAGCCACATTCGACGCCGCCAGCTTGAAAATCGTTACCATCGCCAGCGGCCTTGAGCACCCCTGGAGCCTCGCCTTTCTGCCCGATAGCAGCGACATGCTCGTCACGGAACGCGCTGGTCGTCTGCGCGTGGTCAGCGCAAAAGGCGAGATTTCGCCGCCCGTCAGCGGCCTTCCCGCCATCGCCTCTGCCGGCCAGGGCGGCTTGCTCGACGTCGCGCTCGACCCTGAATTTTCCAGCAATCGTCTGGTGTATCTCAGCTATACCGAAGCCGGCCCGCGCGGCGGCAACAGCCTCGCCGTGGCCCGCGGCGCCCTCAGCGCCGACCAGCGCCAGCTCGCAAAAGTGCAGGTGATTTTCAGCCAGCGCCCGAAAGCCGAGAGCAACGGGCATTTTGGTGGCCGCCTGGTGTTCTCTCGCGACGGCTTTCTGTACATCACGCTCGGTGACCGCCAGCGCAGCAGCGAGCGCGACAAAGCGCAAAGCCTCAACCACCACCACGGCAAAGTCGTGCGCTTGCACAGCGACGGCCGCATTCCCACCGACAATCCGTTTGTAAAAACCAGCGGCGCGCTGCCCGAAACCTGGAGCCTCGGCCATCGCAACCCTCAAGGCGCCACCTTACACCCGCAAACCGGCGAGCTCTGGATCAGTGAACACGGCCCGCAAGGCGGCGACGAAATCAATATCGTGCGTGCCGGCCGCAACTACGGCTGGCCCCTGGTGAGTTACGGCTGCGAATACGGCACCTGCCGCCAAATTGGCGACGGGCCGCGCCTGCCCGGCATGGAAGACCCCGTCACTTACTGGATTCCCGTGTCGATTGCGCCCAGCGGGCTTACCTTCTACACCGGCAACCGCTATCCCGGCTGGACGGGCAACTTGTTCAGCGGCGCCCTCGCCGGCCGTGCGCTGTGGCGCTTGCAGCTCGACGGCGAACGCGTGATAGGCCGACAAGCGCTGCTCACCGGATTCGGCGAGCGCATCCGCGATGTGCGCCAAGGCCCGGATGGCTGGCTCTATCTGCTCACCGATGCCGACAACGGCCGCCTGCTGCGTCTTGAGCGCTGATACTCACCGGATTACAGCCCCACACAACACCACGCGACATACACCCGCAAGTCAGAGCACTGCCGCTGATGACAGGTATCTGTTGCTGCCCGGGTTTCTTGTGCAGTGGTGGGCATGGTAGCTTCGGCGCAAGCAATCCCTACGAAACCTTCATGGAAGGAACGACCACGGAAGTGGCGACGGTGGCCGCACTTGACCATCCGCCCGATGTACCGCTGGCAGGCCGACTTCGACCACGGTGAACACTTGATGCAACGCCTGACCCTCCTGCTGCTGATCACCTTCGCCGCTGCGTGTACGCAATTGCCGGTCAGCACGACGCGTACGCTCGAGCATGGTTATGTTGAAATCACCGGCGCCTCCCCCGAAGTACGCTACAAGAACATCACCCTCTGCCACTGCCAGGCGGACGATGTTTTCATTTCGCCCACCGGGCTATTTGCGATTTACCTCAGCCGCGAAACCGGCGCCGTCACGGTGTTCAGCCGCACCGCCCAACAGTCGCGCCGGCTGACCACTGCCGGCGCTGGCCGCCCGGCGCGCGTTGACTGGAATGAAGACGGCCGCGCCGCGATGATTCATTTCCGCACCGACATGGGCGTACCGCCCGAGCAATCCCGACTCTGGATCGCGCTCTGACCGCGAGCAGGCCTTTGTTGATCCACGGCCTGCTTCCGCGTCGATTGCACGACAGGTTCCGGCCAGTTGATGGCGAGCATCGCCTCCGAGAATATTGGCCGCGCCCACTACCGCAGACGCAACGCATTTCCTGCCAACCCCAAGGAAACTCTGAACCGCCACCCTCGCCCTAAGCCAATCCCACAGGAATTTGCCTTGACCATTGAAGGGCATGCTCACCCGAATCAAGGGCTTCGACAGCGCCATCCTGAAGCAGTCGAACGAAAGGCTTAGCCCTAACGATTTCGGGCTATTCAGCGTCTCCCTGAATAAATACGCTAACAGCTTGCTGAAAAGAATTTTTCAGCAAGCCGCTAACCCGAAGCCTTGATGGGCCGATCCAGAAAAGGGATAACGTCAACCGGCATATCCCGAGCGTGAAGGAGGACTCAGCCCGAAGCCTTTTCACCGACGCTCTCGGCCCCGACAATCTTTTAGCCAAGCTGAAAGCCGTCAATTCACACATCGGTATCAGTCCAAAATCCACGGAAAGACATCAGAAACGGAGTCCCCATGTCACGCTTACGAGTTGAAAGTTTCACGATATCCCTCGATGGCTTTGGTGCGGGCCCCGATCAAAGCCTCGACAATCCGCTAGGTATTGGCGGAACGGCGCTACATCAATGGGCGTTCAAAACTGACACCTTCCAGAAAATGCTGTTCGGCGCCTCTGGCGAAAAGAACGTGGATGACAGATTTGCCGCCAGAGGCTTTGAGAACATTGGCGCCGCCATCATGGGCCGGAACATGTTCGGGCCGGTTCGCGGGCCATGGCCGGATGAGAACTGGAAAGGCTGGTGGGGAAACAATCCGCCTTACCACGCCCCGGTATTCGTGCTGACACAATATCCGCGCGCCGACATCCCCATGGAAGGCGGAACCACCTTTCACTTCGTGACCGGCGGCATTCATGAAGCGCTGGAAAAAGCAAAGCAAGCCGCTGGCGATAAAGATATCCGGCTGAGTGGTGGCGTGAGCACTGTGCGTCAGTATTTGCTCGCCGGCCTGGTGGATGAATTGCATATCGCCATTTCACCTGTGCTCCTTGGTGCGGGCGAAAGCCTGTTCGGCGGGGTCAATCTCACCACGCTCGGCTATCGTTGCGTTGAACATGTACC
>JAUXNL010000091.1 GCA_030684415.1 Moraxellaceae bacterium
CCTTTGCTGCGCAAAGACTCAGACAGTCCTCGCCCTTAATCCGCTGCCGGACTCCGCTCCTCGGCTCTCTCTATGGGGGTGTGAAGGTCAAGGGCTCGCTTTGCTTCGCTCGCTTAAAAGCAAAAGCAAAAGCAAAAGCAAAAGCAAAAACCTGGGGGTGTGGGATTTATCGGTGGTTTGTGGGCTTTCAGCTGAGGGCAGTGCTCAGGAGGTCAGGAAGGGGGTGACTTTGCGTTGGAGCAGGGCGATCAGTTCGGGCTGCATGAAATCGTAGTGGTCGGGGATGTCGAGGCAGATCACACGGGCATGGCCGAGGTGGGGGCGGAAGCGCTGGTTGAGCTTTTGCCGCTGTGATTTTTCCATCACGAAAATCAGGTCTGCCCACGCTAGCAGCTCAAGGCTGACCGGAATGTCGGCTTCGTGCTTGAGCCCGGCAGAGGCGGTTTCTATGCCGGGGTGTGTGGCAAATATCTGTTCGGCCGTCGGGCTGCGCAGGCGGTTTTGGCCACAGATGAACAGTAGGCGGCGCATGTTCAGAACACCGCTTTCAGCCAGTGCTTGAGGGTTTCGGCGCGGTTGATGAGCAGCGCGAGAAAAATCAGTGCGCAGCCAGCCAGTTGCTGGCTGTTCATGCTTTCGCCGAACCAGCCGGCGGCGAGCAGCGCTACCCACACCGGTTCTACCACCATGATCACCACGCCGTGCGTGTTCAGCGACAAGCTCTGCGCGTGCGTTTGCAACAGGAATCGCGCCGCCGTGCCGATAACCGCGCTGGCCACGATCCAGGCGACCATTTCTACTGAAAAATTCGTGAAGCTGGGCTGCCAGGGCTCAAAGGCCAGCGAAAGCACCGTGGTGAACACACCCACGGTGGCCAGCACCACGGCCGTCAGTGCGAGCGCGGGCACCTTCGCAATCTCGATGGCCTGGCCATCTGCGGTGGTCTGTGTGCGTGTATTAGCGGCGTGCGTGTTGAGCGTGTAATACAGCGCGAAAATGCAGGCCGCGACGACATAGCACAGTTGCCCCGGCTCCGGCCGGAAGCCGTGCTGCAGCGAGAGCAGGGCCAGCCCGCTGGCCGCTACCGGTAGCGCTATCCAGGTGCTGCGCGGTTGCTTCTCGCCAAATACCAGTCGCCCGAGCACGGGCACCATCACCACGCCAAGACTCGTGAGAAAAGCGCCTTCGCCCACATGGGTGCCGAGAAAAATGCCCATCACCCACAGGCTCATGCCGGCCGCAAACACCAGGCCCACCAACACCGCGCGGCGCAGCGAATGTGCGTCCAGTGCGCGCAACTGCGCGTGGCCGATTGCGGCCAGCAGCGCGGCCGCCAGCAGAAAGCGGATGGCCATGAACAACAGTGGCGGCATCAGCAGCACCGCCTCGCGCGAGAAAATCCAGCTCATGGCCGCCAGCAGGGTCACTCCTACCAGCATCAGATCGGCCTTGCCTGCATTCGTCATCACGGCTCTCGCGGGTAAAAAGAAAGGGCGCATTTTGCGTGGCGACGGCAGCGCCGGGAAGGCCCGCGGGGGCCAGAGTCTGGTGGGGGCGGGCAAGTATGCGGACACTGAGCCGAGGGGCGGCTCCAAATGTACAAAATTTGCGCCTGCCGGTATTTTTCAGGAGGGCAATAGCTCATCGCCCCGACGGCTCCCGCCGCTAGTCCGTTTCACCTGTCAGGCCCGCGTCGTTCTGTCGGCGCCTGCTGCGATGCCGTGCAATACAAAGGAGTAATGCCATGAAACCGATCATCCTGCTGCTTCTGCTCTGTGCTGCGGGTCTGCCGCTTGTGGCCGGCGCACAGGCTGCGCTGCATCCCGAGGTGAAAGCCTTGCAGGGCTTTCTGGGCAATTCGCGCGAATTCGACAGGGTGAACAAGGAAGTGACGCGCATCAGCAATCATCGCGAGCAGATGCGCCAGCAGTGGCAGAAGAATATTGAGGGCAATGATCTGGTGAAGCGGGTGTCGGCGAGCGTCTGGCATGCCTGCGCGCTGCTCAGCCATGACGTGCGTGTGGATGCCGCCTGCCATGGCGAGATGCACTACATCGACGAACACAAGGCGCGCGAACTGTTGGCCAACGCCCTGGTGCGCATCGAGCAATGGGAAAAGAACCTGGGCTCCGGCCTGCGCAAATCAACCTGCCGCGACCTGCGTGGGGCCTCGCAGGACGCGCACACCTTCTGTCACTGGAAGCCCGCGGTGCTCAAGGACATGATCAAGCGCATCGACCGGCTGCCGGACCAGACGGCGCGGCTGGAGGCGGCGCGCGAATGCGTGCTGAGCGGCTGCACCGAGGGCGAGTTTTCCGTCAGCCATCCCGACCTGCCGCAGCGCCTGCTGAAGGCCGGCATCGCCATGGAAAACAATGCGGCGGTGCGACGTTCGCTGCCGCAGGCGGCCGACTGGTATGCGCTGGCGGCCGAGCGCGGCCATGCCGGCGCGGCCTACCTGCTCGCCGTGATGCACGCCAGCGGCTACATGGGGCCGATGGACATGGAGCTGGCCGAGGCCTTTGCGGCACAGGCCCATGCCAATGCCATGGCGGCCGACACCGCTGACAAGAAAGCCGTGGTCTACGGCCAGGCGCGCGACTATGCCGGCAGCCGTACCACGCTGGGCCAGATCCGCGACACGTTTGTCAGCTTCGAGCGCGTGCGCGATTACCACCGCTTTGTGTCGGCCCGCGTCGGCGGCAGCTTTCTGGCACAGGTTGCGAAACTGGAAGTGCTGCACACGCAGGGCGCGCTATCACCCAACGACATGCACGCGATCGGGCTGGCCATCGGCGCCATGCGCGATGCCAACGGACGCCGCCTGCTGAACGAGGCCATGACCTGGCATGTGCGCGCCGCCGACAAAGACCATCGTGCTTCCGCGCAACTGGCGTTCCGCGAATATCCTGCACTGCCCAGCCAGACGCCGGAGGAATGGCGCGCGCGCTATGACTTCGCCGAACGCACCGCCGAGAAGTTCCTGGCCTGGAACCTTGATGCACGCCTTGCGGCGGGCATGCGCGCCAATGCCAACCATTTCCACGGTCAGCATGCGCTGAACACCGACGCGCCAGACAAGGGCCGCGAGTTCTTCACGCGCCGCCTGTACTGGACCGACAAGGCCATGGCGCTGGGCGATCGCGCACAGACGCTCTGGCTGGCCCAGCAACTCTTCAACGGGCCGTCGCCGGGCTACACGGAACTGCTGCGCCCGGACCGCGAGCGGGCGGCCGTGCTGGCTGAAAAGATCGCCGCCGTGGAACCGCTCAGCGGCCATCCCATGCATGACCCGGTCGAGGACATCATTCTCGCGGTGCGCCAGCCCGAGCGCATTCCGGACGTGATGGAAAAGCGCCGCCTGCGCGATGCCAGCCTGGCGCGGCAACGCCAGGCCCACCGCGAGCGTGAGGCGAAACTGGCGCGCGAAAAAATGGAGCAAGAGGTCAAGGCGCGTGTGGATCGCCTTACCGCCGAGCACCGTGAAAAGGAAGAAGCGCGGCTGCGCAACCTGCCGCCGCCACCGGCGCCCCTGGACTGGAGCGCCTTTGGCAACTACACGCCGGGGCCGACTATTCCCCACCGCACGCCAGCGGCCATGGGCGGCGGCTTTTTCTGGGAGGGCGGCAAGCTGCACCGCCCCGACGGCCGCCTTGCGCGCTGAGCGTTTCGGACTCAGGCCAGTTGCGCCAGCATCGGGCGGATGATGCTGTGCGTAAGCGTGCGCAGCAGGCACCACTCGCCGGCAACGAAGGGATTGTGTCGGTGGCAATGCGCCCGGCCTTTGCCCTTACTGGCGGTCGTAGCAGATTTCGTTGAGGAGTGTGGCGGTGTAGTCCGCCACGTTTTTGGCCGTCGGGAAGGCGGTGGGCGTGCCATCGCTGAACAGGCAGAGCCGGTTGCGCGTTTTCAGGGCCCAGATCACCGGCGAGGTGATGCCGGGCGGTCGCGTCCAGCTCCCGCGGTTGAAGGTGACGCCGCCATGCCCCTCGGTGGCCAGGAAGGTCACGCTGCCCATGTTGGTGGCGGTGGGGCTCACGGTGCCCGTGCCGGCGCAGGCCGTGCCCATGTACTGCACGCCGCGCTGGGTATAGCTCACGCTGTTGTCGGCAATCTTGGTGACGGTGAGCAGGAAGCGCGACGAGCTGACGCCGCCCACGACATTGCACTGGCCCTGTAGCCAGCCGGTGGCATAGGTGTTGATGGTGGGCAGCGTGCCGCTGCCGTCGTCGCCACCACCGCCCCCGTCGCCACAGGCGACGAGCAGGCTGCAGGCGAGGGGCAGGGCGATGGCGTGAAGGGGGCGTTTCAGGTTCAGGGTCATGGCGGGTCACTCCGTGTGGGCACGGCTCCGAAGGGTGGGGGTCAATACAGCGCCCGCCATGCTATGCATGCAGAAATGCAGGGTGAATTGCGTAAAAACGCAGGGGAGTCATGCATTCATGCATGAGTGGGGCGACTTGGGCTGCCAAATCGCCCGAGGAAGGTCAGTAGAAGGAAGTCATTTGAAGGGAGGTGTTCTGAAGGGAAGGAGATTGCTCCGTCATCCCCATGCCCCACCGGGACTTTCCATACTCCGTCATCCCCGCGCCCCACAGGGGCTTCCGATGGTCGAAGGCGGGGACCCAGCGCCTTAACCCTACGCGCTACGCAACGTGCAACCCCTCAAGCCTCAAACGCGCTGCGCAAACCACCCGTGCATCAAGCCGGACTGGAAGAACTCCACCGGCGGCGTGAACCCGGCCGCCGCAATCAGCGACGCGACAGTGGCCGGCGGCAGATCGGCATTGGCCTGTAAGCTCCCCCGTCAACTGGACATCAGTTCGTAGAGACTTCCGCCGGTACTCCAGTGGGGTCATGTCGTCCAAGCGGCCCTGCCGGGCGAGCATCGCAAGACACTGGGCGCCGACAAAGGGTATGCACGCGCAGGAGTTTGTAGCGGCTTGCCGTGGCATCAACATCACACCGCATGTCGCTCAAAACGACAGTGGCAACCGTCGCTCGGCCATCGACGAGCGCACGACCCGGCATGAGGGTTATGCCATCAGCATGAACAAACGCAAGCTGATCGAAACTACGTTTGGCTGGAGAAAGCAGTATGGGGGTTTGCGACGAGTCATGTTGAGGGGGCTGGAGCGTGTGGGTAACCGGGTCATGCTGGTGCTTTGCGCCTTCAATTTGTTGAGAATGCGGAATATTGCAGAAAATGCGGTGATATAAGGCGGAAAACAGGCTGGTTTGATGAAAATGGATGACGGTATGCGTAAAAAATGGACTGGCCGTCTGATTTTATGAAAAACATCGGGGATTGACGGCTTCTGCAGGAGGGAGGCGGTCAGTTGATGGAGTGTTTTTCAGCAGACTGCTAGCCGCGAACGTTGGGTTTACACGATGCAAAGCAATCGGGCTCCGCTCAAGCTGATTGATGGTGCGGCAGACCCCTTCTCGGGCCGGCATATGGTGACGCGCTTTCAGAAATTGGTGCCACATAGCGACCTCACCGTGCTTGAACATATTGATCACTATCCACAAGTGGAAGCACCGGAGGCCGTGGTGGTGTAGCGGCGTATCTGGCTTTCCGGGCGCGGCACGATCATGCTTGAGCCGCCGGGGCGTGTTCCTGCAAGGAACGGCGCGGCAGGCCCCCGGAATCACCGGCTCCGCCTATCCGTCGCAGCCGACCGGGAAGCCGGGGAGGGCTTCCCTGCACGGGCTTTCAGCCCTGCATGAAACGATATCCCCGCCCCATCAATTTCGCCTGCCACAAGCGCGGCAACAGTCGGGTGGCGATGGCCCCCAACCGGTTGGCCGCGCCGGGCATGCAGACCGACCGCCCCGCCATGCAGGCATCCAGCCCCTCGCGGGCCACGTCTTCGGCGGAATGGAGCAGGAATCCCGGCAGCGCCAGCTTCTCACCCTGCGCCGGGTTATCGAGCATGGCGGTGCGGGTATAGCCCGGACAGAGCGCGCAGACATGCACGCCATTCCCCGCCGCCTTCATTTCATCCTCCAGCGCCAGCGAAAAGGCCAGCACATAGGCCTTGCTGGCGGCATAGACATTCTGGTTGGGAATCGGTGTCCATGCCGCCAGTGACGCCAGATTGAGGATATGCCCGCCGCCGCGCACCGCCATGTCGTTGACAAAAAGATGGGACAGGGACGTCAGCGCCACCACGTTTACGGCCAGCAGGTTTTCCTGTTGCCGCAGCGGTAGCTCGTGGAAGAATCCATTAAAGAGCAGACCCGCGTTGTTGATCAGCAGATCGACGCTCAGGCCGCGTTGCCGTACCTCGGCGTAGAGGGTTTCCGCCGCGTTCGGCAGCGACAGGTCGCAGGGGATGACATGGCAGCGGATGGCATGATGGAGCGTCAACTGCGCGGCGATGTCCTCCAGCAACGGCTGGCGGCGCGCCACCAGGATCAGGTCATAGCTGCGCGCGGCCAGCAGGCTGCAGAATTCCAGGCCGATGCCGTCGGAGGCGCCGGTCACCAAGGCAATAGGATTCATGCAATTACTCCGGTTTTTTTGAGGCGGTCGGCTCCGGGGAAGCTGGAGAACGGGGGCGTCCATCCGCCGAACTGCCGCTCCAGGGCCTGCGCCACGGCAATGGTGACCGCATCGTTGCCGGGTATGCCGACCACCTGGAAGCCGAGGGGCAACCCCTGACGGCTGAAGCCCATCGGCACCTGCGTCACCGGAAATCCGAGCACGTTGAAGATGCCGCTGTAGGCAAAATCAAACGGCCGCAGCATGGGCACGTTATGGCGCGGAGCGGCCGAGGTGTAGCTGGGACACAGCAGGACACCCTGACTGCCGATGGTGGCAATCAGATCATCACGCAGCTCATCGCCCATCCTGGCAAAACGCCCGTGCGGCATGGGCACGCGCTCCACGGCCGCCAGGATCAGGGCAGGCAGGGTATGAGGCGACTGGCCGCCCAGCCATTTCAGCATTTCCCGACCGACCGGAATGCGGCGCCCCTGCCCCAGCTGTTCGGCAAATGGCTGGGACCGTGCCTGGTGCATCAGGGCGGACCAGATCTCGAAGGCGTAACGCAGACGCGGCTCGTGGAGGGTACCCAGTCCCCGGCTCTGCGAACCCAGCCAGGTTGCCGCCTGCCGTTGCACGGCCTGGAGCTCCGGGGAAACCCGCTGGCGGCCGTTGTCGGCCATCGTCAGGATATGGAGATCGGCCAGACGCACCGTGGCCGGGTCGCCAACCAGCTTGCCGGCCTCGCAGACCGGGTCCACGCCGTCCGGCCCCGCCAGGATCGTCAGCAAGGGCCACAAATCCTCGGCCCGGCGGGCAATCGGGCCGGTCACGCAATTGCGGCCCATGGCGCCCTCGGGCAGTGGCACCTGGCCGGTGTTGGGGACAATGCCCGGGGTCGGCTTGTGCCCGAACACGCCGTTGAAAAAGGCCGGGAAACGGATCGACCCGCCCACGTCGGCGCCCAGACCGAAGGGTGAGCCGCCGGCACCGACAATGGCGCCTTCGCCCCCGCTGGAGCCCCCAGCGATGTGACGGGAGTTATAGGGATTGGCGGTGCGTCCGTATACGCGGTTGTGCGTTTCCAGCCACATGCAGAGTTCCGGCGTATTGCTGAAACCCAAAACAATGGCGCCGGCATCGCGCAGCCGCCGCACCGTCGGCGCAAAGCTGTCCGCCACCGCATGACGCCGGGACACCAGCCCGGAGACCTGGGGATAGCCCTGGAATGCAAAGTTTTCCTTGATCGTGCAAGGGACACCGTGCAGGGGCGGCAGACCGTCGGGGCTCAGCCACGCGCGTTCATCCGCCTGCCTCGCCTCCTGAAGGGCGGCCTCGAATCGTTGCTGCACCACGGCGTTGATGACCGGATTGACTTGCCGGATGCGCTCGATATGGGCCGCCACCACTTGCTCGGACGTACACTCACGGCGGCGGATCTTGGCCGCCAGCGCCGTGGCCGAGGCCGTCAGTATGTCACTCATAGGTCTGTACTCCATTACCGCCGCACCGACTCGACCTGAATCCGCACCAGCACATCAGCGGCGGCCTGCTCGCCGGCGCGCACGGCGCCATCCATGAAGCCGTGCCAGAAATCGGCGGTTTCGGTACCGCCCCAGTGGATACGGCCCACCGGATCCCGCAGCGCCGGCCCGTAACCGGTCAGGGTTCCCGGGCCGCCGAAGGCGATGGGACCGCCCCGGTTCCAGATTTCGCTCGCCCAGTCGTGAATATAGAACTCCTTCACTTCCCGCGCCTTCGGCCCGAAATACGTGACAAAGTTTTCAATCACGGCGGCGCGCAGGGACGCCGGCGGCAGCGATCCCCACCGCCTGGCTTCATCCCCCCCGACAAAGCCCAGCAGCACGCCGGGGTTGCCTTCGGGCGGAGACACGTCGTAGGCCAGCTTCGCCGGGCCGACATCGCCCACGGCGCCGCCGCTGAGGCCCTGCGCACGCCAGAACGGGGTGTCATAGACTGCCTCGCACTTGATCAGCCAACCCAGCGCATAGCGCTGCGACAACTGGTCTCGCGCGGCCGGCAACGGCGGGGCGTAGGTGATGCGGCCCGCCATGGAGGGTGGCACGGCCACCACCACCTGCCGCGCCTCCACGTCCAGCCGGTCCGACTCGAGGTAAACGCCGTCATCCGTCTGCCGGATCTTCCGCACCGGGCTGGACAACACAACCCGCTCACCCAGCGCCGCCGCCATGCGGATGGAAAACTGCTGCGTGCCCTCGGCGATGCGGAATTCCTGCGCGCCGTTACGGGTTTCGATCAGGCGGTCGAAGGTGCCGGGATGTTGTGCGTTACCGGCGCCGTTGACGTGGTGCAGCGCCGAGAGCAGCGAGATATCCCGCCCTTCGGTGCCGAAGACCGTCTCGAAGGCCGCCGAGGCGAACTTGAGCGTGCGCGTGGTCAGGGTGTGCCGGCGCAGCCAGGTGTCCAGCGTCTGGCGGTCCCATTCCTCGGCATCCGGGGCATTCCAGGGCTCGCCCGGGGGCAGCTTGGCCGCCATCCGGTTGATCAGGGTGGTGACAATGGCCAGATCGGGCAGCAGCATCGGATCCGGCGGCACCGCGCCGGTGAAGCCGGTGTCGCTGTAGGTCGACCGCTTGCCCTTGTAGCAATAGACCGTTTTCCCTTCGTTGAACTGGGGGAAGACCGTCAGGCCCAGTTCCTTGGCCAGAGCCAGGATGCGATCCTGTGTGTTGCCGATCCAGGTTCCCCCCAGTTCGGCAATCTTGCCGGGCGCATACTCCAGGCTCAGGGTGCGGCCGCCCACGCGGTCATCCGCCTCCAGCACCACGACGGACAGACCGGCTTGGGACAGCCGGCGGGCGGTGGTCAGCCCGGAAATGCCGCCACCGACAATCGCCACATCCACTTTCCGCGCCGGCAGGCGTTGCGGTTTCAACGCGCCGGCGGCCTCCATGTCATGACTTGCACCCATACTCACCTCTGATTGCTTGTGTGCCCGCTTGCCGGTCCGCGCAGCGGGAAAAGCCCATGCGATCCACGGACTGATTAAACGGTTTTCTGTTGGCGGCATTTTCGACAAACTCCGGGACATAAAGATTGACAGGGCGAACCAATCCCAATGACCGAACACGACATGCCCAATACTGTCTCGCTGGCCTATCTGCAGGCGCTGTTCGACTACACGCGCGGACGCGGCCTGGACGATGTCCGGCTGCTGGGCGGAACCCCCCTGAACCTGCGGGACGGCGAGGCCCGCTGCACGGAGGCCTTCGCCGCGCGGCTGTTCGAGGAGGCGGCCGTCCTGCTGGAGGATGGGACGCTGGGACTGCACGTCGGCGAAACCATCCGGCCCGGCCACTACGGCGTGCTGGGCTACGTGCTGATGAATTGCGCCACGCTGGGTGAAGCCCTCGACTACCTGCTGCGCTATCAGACTCTGGTCATCGCGCTGAAGGGCGGCTTCGGCATTCTGGCCGAGGAAGAATGCCTCGTCGTGTGTTCACCGCCGGATGAGGAGTGGCCGATGCGCCAGTTGGCCGAATTCAACCTGGCGGCCTGCATCAGCTTCATGCGCTGGGTCACCGGTCATCACGGCTCGCCCCAGCGCATCGACTTCAACTACCCGGCGCCACCGGACTTGGCGGAATACCGCCGCCTGTTCGGCTGCGAGCTGCGCTTTGACCAGCCCTGCTATCGCCTGGTGTTGCCGCTGGCCTGGCTGCGCATGCCCTTGATCCGCCCCGACGCCGGCATGCGAGCGGCCATGCTGCGGCTGGCCGAGCAGCAACTGCTGTCCCTCCCCCGGGGAGATGACGTGCTGTCCAACGCCCGCAGCGTGATCGCCCGCGGGCTTAGCGAGGGACCGGTAGACCTGGCTGGAGTCGCCGAGCGCTTGTCCATCGGAGCGCGCACCCTGCAGCGCGCGTTGCAGGCGAACGGCAGCAGTTTCAGCGGGCTGATCGACGATGTGCGTCAGGAACTGGCCAAGCGTTATCTGGCCGATACGACGCTGACGGTCATCGACGCCGCCTTCCTGCTGGGCTTTTCGGAACAAAGCGCCTTCCAGCGCGCCTTTAAACGATGGACCGGACTGACGCCGGGCGACTACCGCCGCCGGCTCCCGGCCGCTGGTTCCCCATGGGATAACGCCTGACCGCTCCAGCCGGCGGTAACACGCTCTCCCTGATTTTTAAAGAAAGCAACACCGCAGACCCATCGGAAAAAAGGCCGCCATGCCGAGAAAAGAGGCCAATCAGTGCCGGGTCAGATTTGTGGGGATATAAGTCGGGGAATCACTGGGGGCCGGCGATGCGCGCCCATGTCTCATCGGAGGTCTACCGCTCATGACGGGTGCGATAGGCGCTCGGCGATTCCCCCGTCTGGTCTCTGAACCAGCGGGTAAAAGACTGCGGATCCTGAAAGCCCAGATGGGTCGCGATAAACGCGAGGGGCTGCATGGGCTGCACCAGATATCGACGCGCCAGGTCCAGCCGCACCTCATGGGCCAGCGCCCGGTACGTGGTACCGGTATCTTGAAGTTTCCGGAGCAGGGTCCGGGGATTCATGCCCAGGCTTTCTGCCAACGCCTCCTTGGAGGCGCGGCCGCCGGCAATCAGCGTGCGCAGGTGCCGCCGCGCCAGCGTGCCGATATCCTCCTGCTCCTGCTCAAAGACCTTCAACTGGTTCCTAGCCCGGTTCACTAGATCATGCTGCAACGGGGCATCCGCCGTGATCAGCGGCAGGTTGAGCGCGGCAACTGGAAGCCGCAGGACATTTTCAGGCGCGCCAAAGTACAGCGGGCATTTGAATTCGGCGCGGTAGCGCTCCAGCAGCGCCGGCGTTTCCGGTTGCTCATGCTGGAAGTAGATGCCCTCGGTGACTCCTTGGGCGCCACCCGTACAGTGCCTCACCAGTTTGTTGAGATGCACCAGATAGAAATCGGCAGCGTGCGCGCAGGCAACGGAGCTCCTGAAAACTGGCGAGACAACAACATCAAGGTAGCCAGGTTGGTTCCGCACTACCAGATCCAGGGTATCGGCATGCAGATTCTTGTAGGTGATGGCGACATCGATGGCCTTGCCCAGCGTAACGGACTTTTCCACAATGAAGCCCCACAGGCCCAGGAAGCTGTTGCCCAAGGCAATGGCTGCGCTGAATCCCGCCAGCGGGTCGCCCAGCCGGCGGCACCAGTCCGCGCCAATGATGGCGCACATTTCCCAGATATGGCCGGGAACATAGCCGGGCTTCGGAGTGTCGCGGCGCAAGTCAGTATTGTAGAACGACAGTATGTCGTCCACGGGAATGCCGATATTCCTGCCGTGAGCCAGAAAGAGCTGGGCCTGTTCCAAGGATACGAAGGTGTGTTTGGACTTGCTGGCGTGGAGTTCAGCGGTAGTGTGGCCCATAGGGCGGCGCTCACTTTCTTTTTCTATTGTCGGCAACATATAGTCCGCCTCCATGGCTGGCGTCAATTGCCCAGCGGCGGTCGGCAACGGTCTCCCCGGCAGGGTTCCCGCCGGGTATCCGGGTGCTGACGCCGAAATGGCTAACAGCTTGCTGAAAAAGTCCCCCTCCGGACACGCCCCCCCCCCTGTAAAATGCGCCGCTCCGGATTCATCGCGAGACATTTCCCATGCGCGGCGTCGATATCTGTAGTGGTCAACTAATTTCGGACACTTCGATAGGGGGTGTTTCAGCCATCAAACGCTCGTAGGCGTTGGGTGGCCGGTATCCCAGTGTCGAGTGCAGACGTACGCTGTTGTAAAACCCGACAATGTATTCCGTTATATCCTGAACGGCCTCGCCGTGATTGGCATAGTCGCGCTGCCAAACCCGCTCCATCTTCAGGTTCAAAAAGAAGCGCTCCATCACCGCATTGTCCCAGCAGTTGCCCTTCCGGCTCATGCTGCCGACCAGTCCATGGCGGCTCAGCAGGCTCTGATGATCCTGGCTGGCGTACTGGCTGCCTCGGTCGGTATGCACGATCAACCCCACCGGGGGCTGGCGCTGGGTTATCGCCATTTGCAGTGCCGTGCAGACCAGTTCGGCTGGCATGTTCGGGGCCATGGCCCAGCCCACCACCTTGCGGGAAAACAGGTCCAGCACGGCCGCCAGGTACAACCACCCGCTACCGGTGCGGATGTAGGTGATATCCGCCACCCACGCGGTGTTAGGCTGGTTCGGCGCAAACTGCCGCGCCAGCACGTTATCAAAGACCGGCAGATCATGGCGGCTGTCGGTGGTGTGAATGAACTTGCGTTTCCACACCGGCCGCAGGTCATGGGCTCGCATCAGCGTGCGCACACGGTACCGGCCCACCTCGACACCTTTGGCGTGCAAAGCGGCTTGCAGGCGGCGGCTCCCGTAGCTCCGTCCACTATCCGCAAAAGAGGCCTTGAGCTGGACCGTCTCGGCACAGGCCACAACGCCCCGGGCAGGGCGGCGTTGTGCCGCGTAATAACCTGAGCGGCTGACCGCCATGACCCGGCAAGCGTCGCTGACAGAAACAGCCTTCTTCTTGAGCTCTTGAATGAGCCGATGGCTCACCTCAGTTCTCGGGCGAAGAAGGCCGAGGCTTTTTTTAAGATATCGTTGTCCTGGCGTAGTTGGCGGTTCTCCGCCTCCAGTTGACGTATCCGCTGTTGTTCAGCCGTCAACGGCTTGCCAATCCCGGGCTGGCTCTGCTGTTCGGCCGTATACTGGCTCAGCCACCGTCTGACGGCTGTCTCACCCAACTTCATGTCCTGGCAGACCTGAGATACCGATAGGCCCTGATCTACGATCATACGGACGACCTCTAGCTTGTAGCTGACGTCGAATGACCTGCGTTGCTTGCTCATGGTGCTTTCCTCTTTGGGGCATTATCCCCCATCGAAGTGTCCGCAGAAATTAGACCACTACAATCAGCCAGCCCTCTCTTTTTGTCATGAAGGCCGTCAGCGATTTCGTTCCCCCCCAATCACCCGCTGCGCGCCTTGCACCTGCTGGTCGATGAGGCGCTGGACGTACTGGAGCCGCTGTTTGACGAAATGTACGCCGACGTCGGCCGCGCCTCCATTGCGCCCGAACGCCTGATTCGGGCCTCGCTCCTGCAAATCCTCTTCACGATCCGCAGCGAACGGCAGCTGGTCGAGCATATCCACTTCAACATGCTGTATCGCTGGTTCATGGGCCTGGAGACTGATGCGAAAGTCCAGCGGCGCGGGGGCGGCCCTGCGTTATGGCGTGGACCATGTGATGGAGAATCGCCATGGCCTGGTCTGGCGGCAGTGACGCGTCCGGCCGCCACCGTGACCGAACGCGACGCCGCCCTGGATCTGCTGGCCGAACTGCCGGGCGAACAACGCAAGACGGTGGGCGCGGACAAGGGCTATGACACGCACGATTTTGTGGCCGCTTGCCGTGGCATCGACATCACACCGCATGTGGCGCAAAACGAAAAACGTCCCGGCGGCTCGGCGATTGATCAACGCACGACGGGGCATCCGGGCTATGCCATCAGCATGCACAAACGCAAGTTGAGCGAGACCACCTTTGGC
>JAUXNL010000413.1 GCA_030684415.1 Moraxellaceae bacterium
AGGTCAGGAGGGCGCCCGCCGCCGCCCCGACGGGCAGGGCCAGAAGGGTCAAGAGGGCGACCTCGCCCAGCAGGATGTAGGAGACCGCCCCCCGGGAGAAACCCAGGACCCGCAGGGTGGCCAGTTCCCGTCGGCGTTCGACAAAGGAGATCCGCACCGTGTTGTAGACCACGCCGACGGCGATCAGTCCGGCGAAGAAGACATAGGCGAAGATGGCTGTCCCCAGGGCCTCGTCCAGCATGGCGGTCAGCTGTCGGGCCGCCAGGGCCTGCAGGCCCACCCCGGCCACGGCCGGCGCGGCCTTCAGTCTGGCATACAGGGCCTCGGTCTGGCTGGGATCGGCCAGCAGCCAGGCCCCGGAGATCTGTGGCCCCTCGCCCAGCAGCCGGTTCAGGTCGGAAAGGTTCATCCGGGCTCCCGACCCCACATAGCTGGTGGTCACCGCGGCGATGGGCACGTCCAGCCGCTGGCGGCGGCCCTCGGTGATCTGGACGCTGATCACGTCGCCGGGGCGAGCCCCCAACTTCTGCGCCAGGTCCTTTGTCAGCAGGAGCCCGCCCGGTGGGGGCGAGACGGGGGTCCCCTGGTCGTCGACCATCCGCGACAGTGTGACGTCCAGAGGGGCGCCGACCAGGGCCACCCGGGTCTCCAGGTGGCCGAACCGCAGCTGCGCGGGGGCGGCGCGGTAGGGCTCGGCGGCCAGGACGCCGGGCTGCCGGGCCAGGTCGAACAGGGCGCGGGCCGGGCGCGGCTCGACAAACGTCACGGAGATGTCGTGCCGGTTCGCCACGGCGAAGCTGGTTTCGATCATCACATCCATGGCGTCGAGGCTGGACATGGCCGAGATCAGCAGGGCGCCCGAGGCGGCCACTCCGGTGACGGTCAGGGCGGCGCGGCCCGGCCAGCGCAGGATCTGCCGCAGGATCATCCGGGTCTGTTGGTCGAGCCACGGCAGGCGCGCCAGCCTGGCCCCTGCGGCCCGGGAATAGTCTGGCGGCGGGGTCGGGGTCATGGCCTCGGCCGGGTTGAGCATCGCCGCCCGACGGACCGCCAGGGCCGCCCCGCCCAGGACGGCGGCCAGGGCGACGCCCGCCACCACGGCGTAGTCGGCGGGGTTGGCCCGGAAGACCAGGAAGGGGAAGTGGTAGTAGGCCATATAGAGCTCGGCCATCTCCCGTCCGAGCCAGGTCCCCGCCGCGCCGCCCAGAAGCAGACCCAGGGCCGCGATCGCCGCCGTCAGCTTGAGATAGTGGCCGATGACGTCGCGGTCGCGGTAGCCGAAGGCCTTCATCAGGCCGATGGCGCTGCGCTGGGCGGCCACGAC
>JAUXNL010000417.1 GCA_030684415.1 Moraxellaceae bacterium
GGCTGGGTGAAGCAGTACGGCGGGTTACGACGAATCATGCTGCGGGGAATGGAACGCGTGGGAGCACGGGTGTTGCTGGTGCTGAGCGCCTTTAATTTGCTCAGAATGCGGAATATTGCGGAAAAGGCGGCGATATAAGCCCGGAAATGGCCCTGCCCGGGAGAAAAATAAGACGGTATGGCTAAAAACTGGCATCGCCGTCTGATTGTCGAGAGCGCCTCGGCAATTGATCGCTTCCGCGAGAGAACGGCGGAGTCACTAGGTGGTGATTTTCAGCAAGCTGCTAAGGTCTCACGTCCGACCAGCGCAACGCTCCTCAATGTTACCGAAAACCCCGGAGTAAGCCCTCGGATTCCAGGCCATTCACTCGGGCAAAGGGGCCACGGCGACGTAACCCGCATTCCGGGGTGCAAATGGCTAAGCTCGCTGCCTGGAGTGGAAAACGCAGCATCAGGTGATGCGCGCGGTAGCCAAAGAATTGGGCGTTGCACTTCGTATTTGAATCCGCCTACCGATATTGACGACCGGCAGGTGAACAATATGGAGTCGCAGACGAGGCGACCATCATGACCTGGATGGCCGGCTGTTCCGGGGGCATCCCCGGGATGATGGCCGGGCCGGCGGGGCTCAGCCCCGGCATTTCGAGCCTTGCAACTTGCCCAGATCAACCGCGGCGGCAAGGCGGGCATAGCCTTCGGCATTGAAATGCAGACCGTCACCCGAGTCATAGCGGTCGTCAATGACCGCGTGATTCGAAGGATTTCGCACGGCGGCATCAAAATCGATAATGCTGTCGGCCGGGCTCTTGTTGCGGATCCACCAGTTCACATCCTGACGCAGCTGGCGGGCAAAAGGTCCGCTGTAAGAGGGGTTGAGCGCGCTGCCGGAAGGCGTCAGGGTTCCCTGCATGACTTTCAGGCCGCGTGCCTGCAGGCTGGTAATCAACGTCTGGTAGGCATTGATGATCTTGCTGTATCGATTCCAGTAATCGAGGAACTTGAAATAATCCTGGCCGATATCGTTGATACCCTCCAGCAAAATGACATCGGAAACCCCGGAGGCCTTCAGCACATCGGCATCAAGGCGGTTGACTGCGGACACCCCGAATTGCTGGATGGGATTGTCAGTTGCCACCCGATTTCCGGCGATACCGGCATTGACCACGAAATAGGGCAACCCGGCGCCATCAATGCGCCGTTTAAGAAAGTCCGGATAACGTTGGTTGGCGCCGATGACGGACTGATAGCCGTCGGTAATGGAGTCGCCCAGCGTCACCACCGCAGCGGTATGCGCCGGAGCCAGCACATCCATGCCGGTCAGCAAATGGCGACGGGTGGTCCGGTATCTGAATGCCCCGCCTTCGATATCGGTGGTGCGGTCTCCGGCCCCGGGCTCGGTGACATAGGAGTGTTCCATGCCCACCATGTGTCCGGTAGGCACGAAATCGGTTCGGGTGTTGCCGGTGGCGATACTGACCGACAGCTTCTCTAGGCTCCTGAAACTGAAGTTGACCGGATCACTGAGGATATCCTGACCGGCCGGAACGGTGACGGCAGACTGACCGTTGTTGAAGCGAACGGGGGTAAGCGTGCCCGCAACGATGGCTGCGCCAACCGCTTGCCGGGCCAGGTTGGTGCTTCGGATGATCAGTGGCGAATTGCTGTGGCGGTTGCTGAACTTCAGCCGCACGGTGGAGCCGGAGCCGAGCGGGCTGAACACTTGCCGGTAGCTCTGGTTCGGACCCATGGGCAAATTGAGACTGAAAAAATCAAACGACAAGCCGAGCCATCTGGCGTCCGCCGGCGAGGCCTGCCAGGCCGAGACCCAGCGCGGACTGTTGCAGTCCAGCGCCCACGCGGACTCGCCTAGCATAGCGCCGGCCGTGACAATCATTAGCAGTTGCCGGGCAATGGTTTTTTTCATGGACTTGTTTCCGCTAGTTGTTGTTTGTTGAGGAATACGGATTTTTGAAACAAGAAACACTGTCAGCCGGCGCTGTCGCCGGGGGAAATCTCGGCGACAGCGCGGACAGCCGTCAGATGGCCCGGCAGCCATGGCCCTTGAGGGCATAATCAAGCCGGTTGCAGCGCTTGATGGTCGGGTAATACTCACCCATCACCTTGCTGGCGGAGCGCCAGTTGTTGTCTTGCGGCACATTCATGCGCTCGAGAAACTGCTCGCGGCGGGTTTTACTCTTCTTGTTGGCGTATTCGGCTTCGGCAAACGTCAGTTGCGTCATGAGCGTCGTCTTGCTACCGAAAGTGTGGCTAGATAAGCAAAGCCGGGGAGGTTGTTCGGAGGCTCCCTAGCTCGTCAGGCAGGGCTGCGATCTGGGTGCGCGCAGGGCGCTGTTGTCGTGGCGGGTAACCTTGAGCAACTGCTTGAGCAGGGCAAATGCCGGGAACTGCTTCCATGCCGGCAGCCGCCATCACTTGATCGTGATCCGGAAATTGCAGGGCTGCCTGTCTTGCGCCAGGGTTTGGGTCCTGAAGAAAACCACATCGGACTTTCGGCTGTTTGAAAAAAGGACATCTGACTCACACAGAATCGGCATCAAGTGGCTGACCTTGAGCTTTTCGGCGTAATCATTGAAATGGCAGCGGGTAACGGTCAGCGAAAATCCGTCTTCCCTGACCTCCAGCTGACCGACGGCATTGTAGAACTGGCGGGTCAGTCGCTCAAAGAACCTGGCCTTTTTCAAGGGACTGCTTGTTGAAAAGCGGTCGCGGTCCAGTCGGGGAATGGACTTGCCGAGAACGGCCAGCGCCACGCCCAGCGTCACTTCGCGGACGATATGATACCGCTGGTCCCGGTCGAAACCCTGCATCCCCAACACCCGGTCCAGGACAATCATCGGCGCCATTTGCCGTTGGCTGAGAGACTGCTTGAGATTGGGAGGGGACAACCGGTTCAGCCCATCAAAGGGATTACGGAGTAGCAGTTCCCGCTGACAGGCCAGCGCCACGCCCAGCGCCGACCGCCAGCCCAGTTCCCTGGCCAGCAGCCGCATGGCGAGGGGATGACCGGTTGTCATATCAAAGGCCAGCAGCGTCAGCCGTGCGGAAAGTTCCTGTCTGTTCAAGGGATACTCACGGAATCGTTATCCTGATGGCGACCCAGAGGTCCGCCTTTGTAGCACTTCCTCCAATATGAAAATAAGGGCGCGGCCGGCGAGCTGTTGATGCACAGGCTTCCCCTCGCGACACCGGGGGTGACACTCCACGCATCATTGAACGTGACCACCCGGGTGGTGAGCGACGCGTCCACATTCGAATTGACGACATTGGCAGGCGACCAGACACCCGCCCGTGACGTAAGCTGACTCCAGTCCGCAGGATTTCCCGCATGGAAGGCCAACGTCGTTAGATACCTGCCAACATGCTCGGTGTCATACACAACCCAATCCCACAAGCTTGTAACCTTCGGCAGGTTCTGCAATTTGAACGACAGCCCGGTGATGACCGTTGCTGACTTGGCGGGCTCTCCGATTGCGCCTGCAATGGGGAGCAATTGCATGGGAATGTGATCATACAGGCGGCGTCGGGAGGTATTGACCTGTTCTCCGGTTGCGTATATCACCCGTGACTCCCCCCAATAGGCCGCCAGCTTGACGTTGATGTCATAATCAAGCCGTTGGTTGAGCGGCTTCGTTATCCCGAGATCCGAATCGCCAAATTCGACACCGCCCTTTCCGGGCGTCCAGGCGCGGTCATACTCCACATTCAAAAAACAACTGGGGCCGCGGTAGTTTTGCTGGTAGCTCCGGGCATCGCATTCGGTAATGCTGACGCTGAAGTTGATGGGCCATGCACCATCCGAATTACACGGCTGGCTCAGCGGCTGCTTGTTGGGATCGCACTTTGAGGCGACATCAATCCCCTGCAGGCCGACCACCAGCGTTTTTGACGGGTCCAGAGCCTGCGGCAGGTCCACTTTGACCCGCATGAGGCTCTTCGCGGTGGGATAAGTACCCTGATCGATCCTGTCCGTCCACTTGACTTGCGCCGTGGTCGTCCAGCGCTCAATGCCACCGCCTGTCCGTACCGTGCTGTAAAACAAGGCCGGCTTCATGTGGTTTCCATCGACGCCGGTTTTCTGCCCCATCTTGGCGGTGGCAGAGTTACCGTCACCCTCGACAAATGACCGCAACAGGGAGACCCGATGATTAATCGGTACACCCAGAATTTCGCGCTTCCAGGCATGGTGAAATCCCTGCCAGACGGGAAAATGCCAGCTGTTTGCGGGTTGCCATGTCGACGTATGGTAATAATCGGGATCGGTGGTCAAATCCGCATGGGCCCCCAGCGGGGTCAACAGCAATAAGGCAGGTGTCAGCAACTTGGCCAGTTTCATGATGTCGTCTCCACTCCCGGTCCGGATGGCGAATCTGTCTTGTTGTCAGGGAAAGATCACGGGCGCTGGCGCCTGCCCCGCCTGATGCAGCGGCACCGGTGGAAAAGGTGGCGGTTTTGCCGGGCAAAATGCAGACTAGCCGCCGCAAAGGCCACGACAGGCACTCTAAAGTCCGGGCCGTCAGGGTTGGCCCAGCACACCTTGGAGAGAGTTGTGCTACATGTGTAGGCTCGGACGAGCAGAACTTACCAGTACGGTGCTGACACCCACCCTAACCAAACAGGACAGGCCGCTTATCCGATTGTGCCTCTGAACAATCCGATGATCGCGTCGGTGGGTCGTGGAGCGCCGTTTCGGCCGGCAACGACGGGCGACTGCCCGGAAATATGCCTGACGCCGGCTATCGTCACGCGCTGCCAGGCATCGCTGGTGAACTGGTGGCTGCCTTGATCAGAATGCACCATCACCTCTTGTGCCGGTTTGCGCCGCCAGACCGCCATCAGCAGAGCTCTCAACGCCAGATCACTGTCCATGCGTGAGCGCATCGACCAGCCAATCACTTGCCGCGAGAACAGGTCCAGCACAACGGCCAGATACAGCCAGCCTTCCCGCGTGCGGATGTAAGTGATGTCCGTCATCTAGGCCTGATTCGGCGAGGTCGGTTCAAACTGCCGCTGCAGCCGGTTCGGTGCCACGGCGGCTGGTTGCCCCGCGCCATGACGAGGGCGACGGCCATAGCCCCGCTGGGCGCACAGGCTCTCGGCCTTCATCAAGCGGTACACCCGATGCTTGCCGCAGGCCTCGCCCAGATCACGCAGGTCATGGGTGATCTTGCGATACTCGGAGCGATTCATATTTCCTTAATTGTCTTCGTGCTGGCAGTAGTTAGGTGCCAATTACTCTGAACAATAAAGGGGTGTTGAGCCTCATGGGCGGATTCCATATCTGTCTGCAGCGCAGCCATCAGCGCCCCAGTATCGCCGCCAGCGCCTTCTCCAGATTCCCCACCGTCGCCTCGACATTCTTAAGCTTGTCCAGACCGAACAGCCCGACGCGGAAGGTTTTGAAACCGGCCGGCTCGTCGCACATCAGCGGTACGCCGGCGGCGGTTTGCAGACCTTGGGCGATGAACTTGCTGGCGTTGTGCAGGCCGTCGTCGGTGGTGTGGCACACCACCACGCCGGGCGCGGCAAAGCCGTCGGCGGCGACGCTTTTCAGGCCGTGCTGCGTGAGCAGTGCGCGCACGCGGCGGCCGAGTTCCCACTGCTGCGCGCGCAGCGTGTCGAAGCCGGCGGCGGTGGTGGCTTGCAGGGCGTTGCGGAAACTGGCGAGGGCGTCGGTGGGCAGGGTGGCGTGGTACATGTGGCCGCCGTTTTCGTAGGCCTGCATGATCTGCAGCCATTTTTTCAGGTCGGCGGCGAAGCTGGTGCTGGTGGTGGCTTCTACGCGGGCGCGGGCTTCGGCGCTCAGCAGGATGAGCGCGGCGCAGGGTGAGGCGCTCCAGCCTTTTTGCGGCGCGCTGATCAGCACGTCGATGCCGCAGGCTTTCATGTCGACCCACAGTGCGCCGGAGGCGACGCAGTCGAGCACGAACAGGCCGCCGTGGGCGTGCACGGCGTCGCTCACGGAGCGCAAGTAGTTGTCGGGCAGGATCATGCCGGAGGCGGTTTCGACATGCGGGGCAAAGACGAGCGCGGGTTTTTCGGCGCGGATGGTGGCGACCACGTCAGCAATCGGGGCCGGCGACCAGGCGGCGTCGGGCGCGTCGCTGTCGGGCCGCGCCTTCAGCACGGTGCAACTGGCGGGGATGCCGCCCATCTCGAAAATCTGTGTCCAGCGATAGCTGAACCAGCCGTTGCGCAGCACGAGGCAGCGCTCGCCGGTGGCGAGCTGGCGTGCGACGGCTTCCATGCCGAAGCTGCCGCCGCCGGGCACGAGTGCTACGGCATCGGCGTTGTAGGCCTGGCGCAGACCGGCGGAAATGTCGCGCATGACCAGCTGAAAGGCTTTCGACATGTGGTTGAGCGCGCGGTCGGTGAACACGACCGAGTATTCGAGCAGGCCGTCGGGGTCAACAGCGGGGTATTGGCGTGACATGCAGGGCTTCCGTGTCGGTGCCGCCTTTGGCGGTCGGGTGCCCAACCTTCCCATAATCTGGCGCGGCGTTAAACCCGGGGCAGGCCCTGTTTTGCGCCGTCGGCACGGGCTTGGTGCGGCCGCCTGTGCTGGTGTGCCGTGCGGATGCATGCCGGCACGGCACATGGCTCAGCGGCGGGTGGATTTGTAGTTGAGCAGGGGCGGGGCAAACATGGCGCTGTTGTGAATGTCCATTTTGCCGCTGCTCAATTCAGCCGCAGACTGGTCACACCAAGCGATGCGTTGCGCCATTGATGCTTTTCTGACAGTGACCATTTTTTTTTCGATTTCGGCAGACGCAATCGCGTTGAGCCGCTGCTGGCCGCTGGCGTCCGAGACCTCTTGCAGGACGGCACGCTGGCGCGAGATCAGGTTGGCATTGCGTTTGCGCCAGCTTTCCGCTGCACCGTTGTATTTCTTGAATGAGGTGGGAAGTGTGCTGACACACAGCTTCTCCATTTTATTGACGGCGTCTTCCGAAATGGCGACACCCAGCAAGGCTTTTTGCAGAGCTTGGTCGAGAGGGACGGGGGCTGGCTGGGCAGGAACGGGGTCGGCACGCTCTGCACGTTTGGCCTGAAACCGTGGCGCCGCTTGTTCGGCCGCGGGCGATGAATTGCCATAGGCGGGGCGTTCGGCGGCTTGCGGGGCGGCATTACCGGACGACGGCGCCACGTAGCGGGTTTCGGTGGCATCGGGTGGCTGGTCGGAGAACACCACTTTGCCGTCGGGGCCGACGGTTTTGTAAATCTGCTGGGCAGCGGCGCTGGTAGAAACGGCGAGCAACAGGCAAAGAGCGAAACGGATGTTCATGAGCGGATTTCCACGATCCCTGTGTGCCGTTGGCTGGCCTTGTTCATGCATTACCCGATGGTCGGTTCCGACGGCCCGGGTTGCCTTGGCCTGCCATACGGACAGCGGCGGCGCATCGGCGATGCCTGCGGTTGATGGTGTCCGGAATGTAACGGGCTCTTCTTATGGCGGGCAAGACGATGGCCGCCCGGCAGTGGAAATAGTCAGGCGAGCGGTTTGCTGGCCGGGAGCAGAAGCGGCTGCATGTGGCGGATATCCGGCTGTGCGGCTGAAGCCGCACCTACGGGGCGGGGCCGAAGTTTTGTAGGTGCGGCTTCAGCCGCACAGC
>JAUXNL010000421.1 GCA_030684415.1 Moraxellaceae bacterium
TTCGTGCTCCAGATCCACCAGATTGCGGCTGGGGTGGTATTGCACAGTGGCCATCGCAATGCGCGGCTGTGCATCCACAACCCAAGGTGCGTCACCTTGCACGGTGCGCGACATCAACTCGCACAGCCGGTGGGATTTGAGGTGGAAGTGCTGCGCAGCATCGGTGCCGCCTCCTGGTTGCTGATCCATTTCAAACCCCGGCTTGCAAAAGGCGGCCTTGCCCGGCTGTGTTTCGTATGCACGCAGGTTGCTGTCCAGCACCGCCAAGTTGACCCCGTCCACGGCACCTGTGCGGTGCCGCCGCACGCGCCCGGCCAACTGGATGAGTGAGCGCATGGATGAGGGCTCGACCACGGCCCAGTCGTAGTCGTGGTCGCGCCCCACTTCGGTGACAGGGCTGCCCAGCACGATGAACAGATGGTGCGGCTCGGGATGCGCGTCAATCAATGCACGCAGCGCAGGGCGCTGAAAGGCCGGGTCATGCCCGTCTTTGTCCGGGCGGCGGTTGAGCAGTGTGTCGAGCTGTTTTTCAACGGCAGAGCGCAGCAGCAGCGGAAACTGGGAGTGGTACACGCACAGGTGAACGTGCACACCGGGGGCTGGCGCACCTTGCCGGTACATGGCCAGAGCCACGTCGTACAAAGGGGCGATGTTGGCCATGCGGATCAGGCCCAGGCTCACGCGTTTGCCTGTGGCTGTGTCGATGCTGTGGTTGAGCGGTTGTTGGTGCAGTTGCCAGGCCTGCGCCAGCACCAGACGGGCGAAGTCTGTGCGCCGGTCGGCTTCGTTCAGGCTGCGCCAACCATCGGGCAACGAATCGGGCAACGAAACAATCCGGGCCAGGCGGCGTGTTTCGGCCTGCGCCAGCTTGGCCGCACGCTTGTGGGCGTACTGGGTGTGCGCCTCACGGAAAACCGCGCCATCCGCACACTCTTTCGCAATGGGGGGCAGCGCCTCGTCGATCCATAGGCAGCAGATGTTCACCGGCTCGCCGGGCCGTTGGCTGCGGTGCCGCTGGTACACGCAGCGCCCGGCACGGTAGGCCAAAAACAGCCCCTCTACCAGCGCAGGCGGCAAGGTGGCTGACGACAGCAGCACGCGGCTGCCCAGCAAGCCCGCCCAATGCACCAGCCGCGTGAGGGCGGGCAGGTCGGCCATGTCGAAGTCGTCGGGCTCGTCCAGCACCAGGTCGCCCGTGAGCAGGCGCAGCATGGGCGCGATCTGGCGGCCACCGCGCACGCTTTCAGTGGCGGGGGTGAGGTGGTCCACGGTGCAAACCAGCATGGGTGCGGCAATCAGGGCCCTGGTTTTGGCATCGTCCGTCAGGCGTTGCAGCAGCAGGTGCTGGTCGTTGCCTTCGCAATGCACGGTGTCGGTTTCGTCCATGAGTGCCTGGCTGGAGGCGGAACCCGTGTCTTCGGCCTGCTGCTCCCAGTGGTCAAACAAGGCCCGGCTGGCGGCACCACCCACCTGGATGGCCAGTTGCTCGTCATTCAGACGCAGCTCGTTCTGGAACACCCGCCCTGTTTGCAGCGTGAGCGTGCGCAGCCCCATGGCAAACGCGCAGCGCAGGCCTCTGGCCGGGTCTGCCAACGCGTTCATGATGCGGGCGTTGCCCAGTGTTTTGCCGCAGCCGGTGGA
>JAUXNL010000425.1 GCA_030684415.1 Moraxellaceae bacterium
GAGGCGACAGGCTGAGCCCCCACCTTCTGCACCATCTTGGCCTGAGCCTTGTCGTAATCAAGCACGGCAATCTTCTTGCCCGAGAGTTTGCCCACCGAGTTGATCTGACGGTCATTCACGAACAGGTAAGCCGCTCCCATCGGTGTAATGCCAACCACCTCATAGTTGCCGCTGACCATGAACTTTGCCGCACTCGCACCCGACAACATGGCCAGCGCTCTTTTCTGCGCCTCATAGGTTGGCAGGGAGCCAATGGAGTCCATGCTGCCCGTGAATGCGTTGAACTGGCGACCACGCAAACCGGTCATGACCACCGCATCACATTGCCCGGCCTTGAAGTCTTCAGACGCAATTTTCTCGTCTGTATACGGCTTCATTTCGAAATTGGCGCCCCACTTGGCGGCCGCCAGGCGGTAATCCTTCATCATGTTGTAGACATCACCCTGGGCACCCAGAATGTCCCAGACACACAGCGTCTGCTTGGGGTTCGCCATGGCCGTGGAGGACAGGGCCAACGCAGCGCCCGCCAACAATACGCGGGCTCCGCGGGAGTACTTCGTCAACATCAGCATTGATAGCTCCGGAATCAGGTCAGGAAAGAGAACTCGGGGACAACGACGCCTCAAAGGAGGTCGTCGATATCCACACCACCATCCTGGGCAGCAGGCTTGTCATCCCAGAACTTGCCAAGACTGCCTGGCGGCGTACGGCTGCCGGTCTTTTCAGTCCAGTAGCGGTCGGAAATGTTCTGGACAATCATGAAACCCATACGGTCAATCATGCGGTAGTTGGGGTTCAGCGCCATGCTTTCAGTGGCGGCATAGGCACGAATGGAATCGCGGATCAGGTCTTCATCACCCTTGGCCTGTGCCGACATGGCATAGAGCGCGTGTGGCAGACGGACACCGGTACGCTCGGCAATACGCATGCTCTGCTTGATGGTTTCCCATGGGTCGCCCTTGCCTTCGCCAGCACCCGGCAACAGGTTCCAGATGGCCGCACGTGTCGCCAGCGGAGCACCCCACCACTTGTTGTTGTCCAGACACTGCATGGCGCGCTCAACCTTGGCACCAATGTCCTTGGGAACACCAACCGCCTGTTGGGCGGCAATGTCGTTGACGATGGCCTGCACGCCTTCAATCAGGCCGAACAGATAGACGATTTCGTCAAAATCGCCTTTGAACTTGGGGCATTTGTCGCCAATCGGCGCCTTGCGCTTGCCTTCGT
>JAUXNL010000435.1 GCA_030684415.1 Moraxellaceae bacterium
TGGCCAAGATGCCGCCCGAACAACGGCGCATGATGGAACAGCAAATGGAGCAGATGGGTCTGTCGCTGCAGGCCGACACGATGGCCGTGCGTGTGTGCATGACGGAGCAGGATATCCGTGAGCAGGAAATTCCGATGGCCGATGACAACTGCGAAACCAAAGTCACCTCGCGCTCGGCCACTCGCTGGGTCGCCACCACCTCATGCACCGAACCGAAAATGGCGGGCGTTGCTGAAGCGGTATTTTCCAGCCCGACCACCTATAGCGTGAGCGTAAAAGGCACGGTGACCGAAGCCGGCCGCACGCAGCCTTACAGCATGAAAATGAACTGGAAACATGTCGGCAGCGACTGTGGCAATGTGAAATCACCCTCTGCCTTGCAGTCTTCGGCGGTAATGCCCCCTGCCACCAAAAAGATCAAATGAAGCCACCGCATCCAGGCCCGCTGGTTTGATGCGGGCCTGGTACAGCCCTTGTGTTGCGCTGAACAGATTTGAGGAGTTGTCATGAGCGTTGCGCTTTACATCGTGCTCGAAAAAGAAATTGCAGACTTTGACGTCTTTGTGGATGGCAAGGCTGTCGGCCACGCCGAAGAGGAAGTGCTGGAAAAGATATGTGTTGATCTCGGCGTGCCGCCACTCATGGTGTTTTTCAGTCAGGACCCGGACGAGCTAGCCGACTTTCTTGATGACGAGCTCGGCGAAGAGGCACCCGAGCCGGATGAGCTGCCCGCAGAAGAATGGTTTGATGCAGCAGCGGGCCTTGTCACCGTGCAGACGCTGGCTGACCACCTGGAGGCGCATCCGCAGGCGATTGAAAACTCTGCTGCCATCGCCGAAGACCTTCGTGACTACCAGCGGGTGCTGGAGCGCCTGAAAACAGAAAAAGTGCGTTGGCATTTTGCGATGGACTTCTGAGACTTCGCCGTCGGTGGGAGCTCTGAGTAGCATCAAGCCAGTCACACCGAGACGCTGTGAACTCAAAGGGCTCGGCAGGCTCAACCCGAGCGCTTTTGGCTTATTCAAAGCGAGCGTAGCGAAGGCTTACCACTAAAACTCTGCCGCTGCGCTGGACGTTGAAGTGGCCATGAAAAATCCGCTGAATACGCGGCAAGAGCTGGTTTACGTCATGCTGATCATGGTGTTGCCGATAGCAGCCGCCTATTTTTGGCAACACGACTCCGTTTCAGGATTTGTACTGGTGCTTGGCATTAGGATGGCCACAGGATTTGCTTTGTTCGTGGCGCTGTTCCGTGGCACTGGTCCGTTCCATCAATCGCACACATGCCAAGACCCGTGACGACGGTGATTTCAGCGCATGAGGCTGGCTACCTCCAAGACGCGCGAATGTAGCGGCGGCATTATCAATCGCCGGTCACCTTGTGAAGAGGAAACCCATCGCGATTACCCTTGAGCCGTCGGACTTGCACGGCACCCGGCTGGAAACAACTGCAGAACCGATTTACGATGCCGCCCTGTGCGAATGGCGTCATTCAGAGACTCCTACCGCAACCTGCATGCTTACCTGCGCCACGCCGCACCGCCCGGAACTGAAGGTCAGCCCCATGGCACATGCCGCCAAAAAAGTTGAGCACTGTGGCCCTAAAAAGGGCAGCGGCGCCTATTACGGACGCAAAGCCGTGGCAAAGCACGAAAGCAGCAAGACACGGAGGAGGCTGGCGCAACAAGAAGTGGCCGCTGAAACGGCTTCTGCCAGCAATGCCTGATACGGCACCTTGAGCACACTACTGCTCAAGCATCCGGCCCCGATAATTGACATCACCAGCGCCCCCTACCGTGCACAACATGTCTGCCCTTTCGCCACAATCAGCGCGCTGTAATGATCAACAACGGCGACGGCCTGCACGGCACGCGACCACCAAAATTTGCCCCCCCGCCCACCACCTGAAGGACATTCCTGCGTGACTGCATTCGACGTCATCATCATTGGCGGTGGCGCCTCTGGCCTCATGTGCGCCCTGCAAGCCGGCCAACGAGGCCGGCGCGTGCTGGTGCTTGACCGCAGCAACAAGGTCGGCAAAAAAATCCTGATGTCTGGCGGCGGGCGCTGCAATTTCATGAATCTTGCCGTAGAGCCCGACAATTTCCTTTCAGCCAATCCGCACTTCTGTATTTCCGCACTGAACCGCTATACACAATGGGACTTTCTGGCACTGGTCGACAAGCACGGCATTGCCTGGCATGAACGCAAGCATGGGCAGCTTTTCTGCAACGACTCCGCCAAAGACATTCTCAACATGTTATTGGTCGAGTGCGAAAAGGCACGTGTCACCATTCGTACGCAATGCGAAGTGGAAAGCATTTCCGCCACATCCGGAAATTTCCGCTTCCAGCTTGCCACCAGTCTTGGTGCGTTCCAGTCCGAGTCGCTCGTGGTTGCGACAGGCGGTCTGTCCATTCCTACTATGGGCGCGAGTGGCTTTGGCTATGAAATTGCGCGCCAGTTTGGCCACAGCATTCTCCCAACACGCGCCGGGCTGGTGCCGTTCATGTTCAGCGATGGCTTCAAGGCCATTTCGGAGCGCTTGTCCGGGCTGGCGCATGAAGCCACTGTTGAAAACGAACGCGCAAGTTTCACCGAAAACATCCTCTTCACACATCGAGGGCTTTCCGGGCCAGCGGTTTTGCAACTCTCAAGCTATTGGCTGCCGGGCGAATCCGTGCAGGTGAATCTTTTCCCGGGCGAAGACATTCATGCCTGGCTACTGGAACGCAAACGTGCACAGCCACGCTCTTTGCTGCGCACGCCGCTGACAGAGCGTCTGGCCAAAAGCCTGGTGG
>JAUXNL010000436.1 GCA_030684415.1 Moraxellaceae bacterium
ACGGGTTCTCTGCTGTACAGGGGTTTCTGCATGTCCTGGTTCAATAATCTGTCTATCCGCGTCAAGGTGCTGAGTATCTCTCTGCTCAGCCTGCTCGGCTTTCTGCTTTATCTGGGTATCAACTTTTACGCCAGCCGTGACGTCGCCGCGCATCTGCAACAGATTCAGCGTGGTGATGTGCCGGCCCTGCAGCTCATCAATACCAATACCGTGCAGTTGGTGAATCTTCGTGAAAGCTATGCGGCCGCCATTGCCGAGGGTGATGACCTCATGCTGGCCAATGCGGAAGAAACCGCGGCGGGCATCGAGGAGCAGTTGCTCCAAGGCGCGAGACTCCTGCCAGACTCAGAGGCCGAGCTTAAAAGCCTGCTTGTGAGCTTCAAGGCCTATAACAGCCTTGCCAGTGCGCTGGCCCGAGACATTGTTGCCGGCAAGCTGAGCGCCGAGGAATCCAAGGGGCGCTTGCAGGAAATGGCGCAGCGGCAGAGCGAATTTGACCAGCAGCTCGATTCCGTCAAGAAGAATGTCTACGAAAGCTTTGTGTCGAAAATTGGTGATGTCCGCAGCCGCAATGACCGTGTCTGGCTGCTCGGCCTGATTCTCGGTTGTGTGATGGCGGTTGTCGTCCTGGTCATGACCTGGATATTTACCAACCGCATGATCATCCGGCCACTGACCTATGCCGTAGAGGCCTCCAACAAGATTGCCGAAGGGGATTGGTCAATTTCCATCGTCACCGCCGCGCGTGACGAACTCGGTAACATGCTGCATGCAATCCAGAAAATGCGAGACCGGCTGAAGTCGCGCTTTGATGAGGACCGTCGAGCTGAGCGCATCAAGACGGCCGTCGCCGAACTGGCCAACCAGATGCGTGGCGAGCTGACCATGGAGCAGCTCGCCGAAAACATTCTCAGCTATCTGGTGCCGGCACTGCATGGGCAGGTCGGCCTGCTGTATCTGCCGGATGGTGACGACCTCGTATTGAAAGGCACTTATGCCTTCACCCACCGCAAGAGCATGTCGAGCCGGGTGAAGCTGGGCGAAGGGCTGGTGGGTCAGGCCGCGCTGGAAAAGAAGCAGATTGTGCTGACCCGCGTGCCCGATGATTACATTGTCGTCAGTTCCGGGCTGGGTGAAACCGCGCCGCGTCATATTGTTGTCACGCCCATTCTGCATGAGGGCGAGCTTCGTGCCCTTATCGAAATCGGATCGCTGGATACGCTGAGCGATGAAGACCTCGAAATCCTGCGCCTTAGCGTCGAGCACATTGCGATTGCGGTCAGCTCGTCCCTGTCCCGCATGCAGTTGTCGGGCATGCTGGAGCAAACCCGTAAGCAGGCGGATTTGCTGAAAAAGCAGCAAGAAGACATGCAGGCCATCAACGATGACCTGGAAGCGCAGGCTTATGCGCTGTCAGCATCTGAAATGAAGCTCCAGGAGCAGCAAGACGAACTGCGTCGTGCCAATGAAGAGCTAGAAGAGCAGGCGCAAGCACTCCGTGCCTCGGAAGAAAGTCTGCAAGCACAGCAGGAAGAGCTGCGTGTCATCAATGAGGAGCTGGAGGCACAGGCGCGTCTGCTGGCCGATCAGCGCAATGAGCTGCTGGAGAAGAACGAGGCGCTGAACCAGTCGCAGCAGGTCCTGGAAGACAAGACGCGTGCACTGGAAATGTCCAGCAAGTACAAGTCGGAGTTCCTCTCGACCATGTCGCATGAGTTGCGCACACCGCTCAACTCGATTCTCATCCTGTCGAATGCGCTGGCTGACAACAAGCATGGCAATCTCAGTGAAAAGCAGGTTGAACATGCACGCGTCATCAACTCCGCTGGTTCTGATCTGCTGTCGCTGATCAATGACATTCTCGACATTGCCAAGGTCGAGGAAGGCAAGATGCAGTTGGTGATCGAGGCGCTGGAAATTACCGATCTGGCCGAACACCTGCGCCGTAACTTTGAGCATGTGGCCCAGCATCGCGGCCTTGAGTTCCATGTCACGGTAGCTCCCGATACGCCGACGGCGATGTTTACGGACCGTCAGCGCCTTGAGCAGGTATTGCGCAACTTCTTTTCCAACGCCCTCAAGTTCACTCATCAAGGCAGTGTCAGTCTGAATATCGGGCCGGCGCCTGAAGGCATCCGCTTCAACCGTATCCAACCTTCTCAAGGGCCGGTGATTGCATTGGCCGTGAAAGACACCGGTATCGGGGTGGCCAAAGACAAGCAGGACCTGATTTTCGAGGCCTTCCAGCAGGCGGATGGCACGACGAGCCGCAAATATGGCGGCACCGGGCTCGGTTTGACGATTTCGCGCGAATTCTCGCAGTTGCTGGGCGGGGAAGTGCACCTGTTCAGTGAAGGCGAGGGCACGGGCTGTACCTTTACGCTGTACCTGCCAATAGGGGCGCCGGACACCTCAGCTCCAGCAGAAGAAGCCCCCTCGGCCATGGACAGACTGTCGTCGCCGATGGCGGCCATGGCCCATGAGGCCAAGCGCAACCCCTCCGGCGGCCAAAAAACCTTGCTGATCGTCGAAGACGACGAAACCTTTTCCGAAGTGCTCAGCGAGCTGGCCAGCGAGTTCGGCTTCCGTTCACTGACCGCTCACGAT
>JAUXNL010000455.1 GCA_030684415.1 Moraxellaceae bacterium
ACTGTCCTCACTGCGAAACCGGGTGTAATGACTGCCTCTTGGACTCGCAGAGCCGTCACGATTTTGAGCGAATCAATCGTAAACTCGCCAAGGACTGGTTGGGAGATGAGTTTAGCTACCACATAGGCATGAGGGATGAGGCAAAACTTGGATTTACCGATGGACACTACGCCCCGGGGAGCATTGAAAATGTTTTGCGCCGATTGATTAATGGCGGCGCCGAGGAGTTGATTCTAGTTCTGTCCGCAGATACCCATGAGTGGGATATGGTAGCGCCGCAGTTTGTCAAAGCGCTGCAGCACTATGTTGTCCATGATGGTTTAAAGCTGCGGTTAGTTGTGCCAGCCACTATTGCCAATATCGAGGACACGCAGATCCTCAAAGATCTTCAGAGATTTGAGTTCCTAGGTGTATCAATCTGCACTGCGGTTAAGACATTAAACCCATCGATCGTTGCGCAGGCAATCACGGGCTATCAAATCACAACACTTGCATCTCGAAGTATTCGCGTCACTTTGCCAGGTGAGCACTGGCATCAAAGCGATGAGATTGTTGTGGTATCCAAATCAGAGCCAATCCTACAAACCAATTTGATTGAAATTAGCCCAGCAGTTAAATCGGACAATTTCTTTATTAAAGACCTTTCGATATCAAGTGAGCTCAACGGCAGGTATGCATCGTTTGGGATAAAATTTTGGGCCTACATTGCAGAGCAGGATGAGCGGATTGCCAGATCGCTTTCACAATCAAAAATTCAGAAAATCAGCTATTCAGATCGTTACCTGCAAAACCCGGTCGCAATTGCGTTATTAGGATCAATCTTTTTTGCCCTAAAGCCAACAATTGATCAGTCAGCAGAGGTCGGCATCCATACCTTGTTCAAAACTGTTCAAGTCACAGGGAAAAAGATTCACGATGACTGGTGCGATCAGGACGATTATGAAAAATATGCCAAAACCTGGTTATCGGGTATGACTGGGCGCCCCATCAAACTCCTAATGGCCGGTTCAAATCGGGACATTCCACACAGGCGGCAACTATCAATCACTTTCAACGATGGCCATGAATTGAGGTTGCGTCTTGATCAGGGGTTTGGCTACTGGCGACTGAAATTTTACAACTTCAATGATAACTTTTTTGACTTCAATGCGACTGCAAATGAGCAACTAACACTTATGGTGGAGCGTGTGGAGCGTGCAGAGGTCAACAATTTTGATCAAAAGTGGAGCACTGATATTTTGATTGAACTCTCGAAGTAGATATAGGTGTCAGATACCAGCTAAATACGGGGGAAATGAAGTCCGATAATTGGCATTGTCGGACGTATGTTGATTTGCATGCTCGTTTAACCCACTTCCTGTGACTTTTGCATCGAATCTTTGACCCATTCTCAGTCACCCGTGGTGCGAGCTTGCAGGCTCTAATGTGGGTAAAAGTTAAATACAGCTGCTGGGTCAGTTGTGGATGTAATTCAATATCTAGGTACTTACGGCAGCCATTTTGTAACGTTAAAAGCAGTCTGGGGAATTGGGGTAAGTCCAGTTTTTCCAGATTAGTTGAGCACTACACTATTAACCGGCCTGCCAGAAACTAACCAACTAGGTTATATTGTTGGGGTGGAAAAATTCACCCCTCACTGCAAACTATCTATCGTCAAAAAGTCGATAGTTGAGCCGAAGGTGCGTACCACAGCCTCGCGCGAACAGGCGCTTCCGAGTTGGGGTTAACTCTCTCAGATATGCTTGGTGTTGTGAGGGGGCTGACGCGAGCGGACTTTTATAAGAGCATGACGACACATGCTGACCATACAGTGTGGCAGGATGTGTACCGCCCAAAAATACAAGTGGGCGATATCTATTTGAAGCTGACGTTTGTTGACGATTGGCTAATTGTGTCCTTTAAGGAGTTAAACGATGAAATGTCCTGTTTGTGACACAGCGCAGCTAATCCGCGATACACGCGATGTGTCTTACATATATAAAGGCGAAACCACTGTTATCACGAAAGTGACAGGGGATTTCTGCCCGGCCTGCGCAGAGTCAATTTTGGATGTTAATGAGTCCGACCGTGTCATGCATCAAATGAATGCATTTGCAAAGCAAGTCAATGCGGCGATTGTCGATCCAGCTTTTATCGTAAAAGTTCGTAAAAAACTCAATCTAGGCCAGCGTGAGGCCGCCGAAATCTTCGGGGGTGGCATCAACGCCTTTTCGCGCTATGAGAAAGGTAAAACTAAACCGCCGTTGGCTTTGGTGAAGCTGCTGCAGCTTTTGGATCGTCACCCTGATCTGATTAATGAGCTTAAAACAGGCTAAGGTTTCGCACGCTGAAGTGCTCAACTAATCTCGGACAATGTTTTAGATAGATTGGTCTGATCCGGGTTTCTCAGGCACGCCTCTGGACTTCGTCCAGTATCATAGATATATCTGATCCTCAAAATGAGGCGACCTCGAAGATGTTTCTATCGGGGGAACCGCGCCGTTAAAACACTTAAACCGAATTTGCTTTCCTCCATCGAATATCACTCAAGCTCTACAATGCCGGCCGCCTGAAAGGCATAGTTTTCCTCACCCTTGTACCCTCTTGGGTTACAGACAACCCGGCAGTTACCGATCTCATAATCGTTACTTGAGTGGGTATGGCCATGAAACCAGAAATCTGGTTTTAGCTCCGTAATAAAACCCTCGAGATTCGAGGCATACGCTGCGCTGGTCATGTCCTCCCTATACATTTCAAATACTGATCTTAAACTTGGCGCATGATGGGTGATGACGATATTCTTTTCACAGTCTGACGCCAGCAGGCTTCGTCTGAGCCAAGAGATCGAATGTTGGTGAATTGCTGCCAAATCCATTGCCCTGACTTTCGAGTATGAAAGATCTTTGCGGATCATTTTATAGTCATTCATTACCTGTTGGCAGTGAAAACCGGCCAGCGGGGCATCGCCAAAAAGTTCAAAATTAGTCCAAAGCGTCGCGCCGTGGAATTTGATCCCGTCAATTTCCACCGACTCATTCTCAAGAACGTGTATTGCTTTGCCAGCGGCAGCTGCCTTGGTTTTTTTGATCAGACCAGGATAACTGTGCCCATAGTATTCGTGATTACCGAGTACATAGATAACAGGGCAGCCAAAATTTTGTGAGACAGCCCATTCCACACCTTTGACTCCCACATGGATATCCCCAGCGAGCACAACCACATCGGCCTTCTCTTGCGGAGGCTCAAATGGCCCAAACTCTACGTGCAGGTCACTGTATAGGCGAATTCTCATGAGTCCATTGCCTCATTTTCTATCAGAGCAACCACCCCTTGAGTCACAGGGAAAGTGACATGATCTGGGTTTTGACTGAAGTGGTTGGTGGTCGGCCTCGCTTGAGTTTTTGCGTTGATCACTTGGTTGACGCTCCTATAAGTTCATTGCCCAAGAATACTCCTTGCGCAGGCGGATGTCACGTCTTATAATTTGTAACGCTTTGATATATATATAAATAATATATCATTTATTATTCCGATCTTTTGGCAAATAATAATTCAGGTAACAGGAATGGACAAAAAAGAACTCCGCATAGCCTTCGCTTCAGACCTGCATTTAAGGCGTTTTGCAACATGGACATGGGACAATTATCTGAGTTTTCCGCAGTATGCCGATGTCATCGTCCTGGCGGGTGATATTGGTGAAGGTCATAAGACAACGATCGTAGTGGTCGAGGATCTGGCCCGAAAATATCCAAACTCACAGCTCGTTGTTGTGGCAGGAAATCATGAGTTTTACAATTGCGACGAGGACTATCTTTTGAGAACAATCCGCCAGACGTTTGCCGATAACGAGCGCGTTCATTTTCTTGAAAACGATAGTGTCGAGATACAGGGAATAACGTTTTTAGGCTGCACATTGTGGAGCGACTTTTCAATCTGTGGTGATGTTCGGATTGCCAGGGCGGCCGCTAAGCAAAACGTTGCAGACTTCACCTACATCCATTCTCACGGAAAAGACTTCACCCCGGCACATGCTGCAAGGAAATTTCGAGCAAGTCGCCGTTTTCTGAATCAAGCGCTTGCGAACTGTCAGCCCGAGAATACCGTTGTCGTCACGCATTTCTCCCCAGGACTTGAGACGGCCAACCCGCTTTTCGATAAAAGCCCGATCACTGCTTACTTTCAAAGCAATGTCATCGATCTGATCGAAACACATCAGCCAGCGGTTTGGATTTACGGCCACAATCACTACAGTGCTGAACTTCAGATTGGACGCACAAAAGTTGTCAGCAATCAGCTGGGTTATGGCGCCGAGATTGGGACAATTCCGGCGTATGACCCCTCCAAAGTTATCGTGTTGGAAGGCATTTGAAGGTTACTCTCGCGGTAATAGCGGAGCCATCTCGCGGAACTCCCAGTCAACTCTCAGACGAGTGTTTTTTGTCGCAGTTACACGACGAACATACTCAAGTTTCAACGGTGACATCAGTTTTGAAAGTAACTGAGTAGTGAAACGCGGCGTCAAGTGGCAATGATTGACTTAAGTATCTAACAGTCCGCTCAACTGACGACTAAGCCTGTCACGAAGTCTTGGCAGATTTGAGCCCCATCCGGCACGAACAACTTCGCATGACTGCAGTTTTTCATCCGGGTATCTCGCAAAGAAACTATCGCTGACGCTGGGAAGCTTTGCAGTCTCGTCCGGGAAGCGAGACCGAATCACCATGGCAGCAACCCTGAACACATTGGTCTCACGTGCGCTGTCCGGTTATAATTTATCCTGGGAGACCTCTACGCATTGGCGCAGCATCAGCGACTCCTTCTCTCGCGCATTCATGTAAGTCACCCCGGAAATAAATTTGCTTATATTGGTAGAATTCGCGATTAAATTCTATCAGAAGGGCATCTTATTAAACTTGACTTAGCCGCCTCAAACCGTGATATCCCCCCACCGTCGCCAACTCTCGATCACCTTTGATGATGGTCATGAACTGCTGTCTCACGAAAATCTACTTCGGCGGTTATGTGATTGCAATCTTTGCAGATCCGATCGCCAGTATCCCATCCCTTAATTTTCTCCTTCCCAGTATGAGTTGAGCCACATTTTGGACATTCGTACATATTAATAACCCTCTCAATTAATAGTATTAGTAATTCGAGCTTCGACTTATTAAGCACTCTAAACAATCTAAAAATTGTTTTCCCAGATTATTTTTACAAGTTTTGAGGCGTCCATTTAAACCGGATTATATTGATCCTATTAACCTAGTTTCGATTTGAGGCAACATGGGCTTGCGCAGTTCCGAGGCAATCTTCCCGGTTTGTAGTGGCCTAGTGAACCGGGACACCATTTATGGTGATATTGGACGGCACCGAGTTTGCTGGGCACTCCACGATTTCTGTAGTGTCCGGGATATCTAGTAGTACCCGTACGGATTAGTCTAGTAGTTTAAGGCCCCAAATCCAGACATCTGCGGGTTCGGTATCATGTGGAACATTGTTCTTAGCGTCATATTCAAAAAAACTTGTTCGATTTTCGGCGATGACGGTACCCTCTGAAATACGAACAATATCCATTTTGGCCGACATCATAGTCCAGCCCAACGGGGTTAATACGTGATCCTGAATGGCATCCGCCATACTAGCATCCATTTTGATTCGCGTCGGCCACTCGCCATGGCGACAGCGAAATCCATTAACGGCAAATATGATGCGCCCAACCGAACTGATGGATGGTGTAATCAATACATCCTCTCTCTTGAGGGTTGGTGGAAGCATGTTAGTAAGCTTCTTTAGAACAACAGCATCGTTACTGTGCTCAACAAAACCCTGAAGTTTATCTCTCGGGACGAGATGGACTGCCTGCGATTCCCAGCCCATATCCGCAGGATTGCCGCCGACTCGATGAGCAAGGTAGTAGCGGGTTGTTGTTGTGTCTCGTTGCGAGTCGCACAGGAAGCCAATAAGTTGTATTTTTAATCCCGTTTCCTCGAAGGCCTCCTTCACTGCATTGGCTTGCATGGATAGGGGTTGTTTGGGATCAATTTTTCCTTTTGGAAAGGTATTAACGTACCCCATGTATTGATTGGTCGGTGAGAAAACCCAGACTCGACCGTCATACTCGACAATGACAGCGCCTGATGCCGGTTTTTTCCCAGGATTAACAGCGAATGCAGGTTCTTCAATTTTTGTGGGATTCACAAAGGACTCCCATCCAGCAGTATCGGTAGGTGCATCATTCCAAGATTGAATGTCGATTTCGCCAATACTTTCGGGCATTGCGGAACCTGGAGTAGCCGTCGCTAGTGCGTTCGGCATCGTCCATGCAGCACGGTCGGATTTAATACTTGGTTTTATAACTGTGACCGGTTCGCCTTTATCGTTTAATTTTGGGTGATAGTGCTTCATTGAATGGACTCTCTTTCTCTTTTTCGTTCTACGGCAACTTCAACCTCTGGCTTATGATCTAAATCCTCACAATCCCGACAGAGCACAGCGTAGTCGTCATCATCAAAGCAGCGCCTGCATATAACGCTATCGTCTCAATAGTCGAACTCCATCTTTGAGATACTTTAGCAGACATAGTGATTGGTACGATTATCCAGTTTGCTACATCGGCTGTTGAATTGCTCGTTCGATTGACCCACCTTCAGTGACTTTTGCACTCAATAACTGACCCATCGCCGGTCCTAGGCCTCGAAGGGTGTCTGCGCGTTTTTGGTGTCAAACATAGTTACAACCATCGGGTCAGATCTGGATGCAATTTAACAGTTATCCTAAATTTCGGGGTACTGTTGGCAGCCAGGGGACAGTTTTAGCTTTTGTTGATTCGTCCAGGTAATTGCCAAGAATCGTCACCATTGTCTTGCCATCGATT
>JAUXNL010000458.1 GCA_030684415.1 Moraxellaceae bacterium
TCTGTCCGGTGGCAAGGACAGCTACACCATGCTCGAAATCCTGCTGAGCCTGCAGATCAGTGCGCCGGTGAAGTTCGATATCGTGGCCGTGAACATGGACCAGAAGCAGCCAGGATTCCCTGAGCATGTGCTGCCCGAGTACCTCACGCAACGCGGCGTGCCGTTCTACATTCTGGAAAAAGACACCTACAGCATCGTCAAGGAACTGACGCCGGAAGGGAAAACCTACTGTGCGGTGTGCTCACGCCTGCGCCGCGGCAATCTTTATGCGTTTGCGCAGGAAATCGGCGCTACCAAGGTCGCGCTGGGGCATCATCGCGATGACATCATGGCGACACTTTTTCTGAACATGTTCCATGGTGGCAAGCTCAAGGCCATGCCGCCCAAACTTCTCTCTGACGACGGCAAAAACATCCTCATCCGCCCGCTGGCCTACTGCAAGGAAAAGGACATTGCCGAGTTTGCGCGGCTCAAAGGCTTCCCGATCATTCCCTGCAATCTCTGCGGCTCGCAAGACAACCTGCAGCGCGCGGCCATCAATCAGATGCTGCGCGAATGGGACGACAAGTACCCACAACGTCTCGACTCCATGTTCACTGCCATCCAGAACGTCGCACCCTCGCAACTGGCTGATCGCAATCTGTTCGACTTCATCAGCCTGAAAACCACTGCTGCAGACTCGCCTGCCGATGCGGACTCTGCGGCGGGCAATCGCCTGGATGTCGTCAACCTGACGCTGTGATAGTCGTCATCGCAGGCCACGATGACGGCCTCCCGGGCTGTTGTGATGACGCTGCGTCACCATTAAGGTGAAGCTTCATCCCTCCCGGCGAGACGCTTCATGGCAGATGATACCGATAGCTCCGGCATTTCCTTCACCGCGTTCTATACGGGCGAAGTCTGGCAACGCCATGGCTTGTCCGTGCCGTTCCTGTCTTCTGTACAAGGGCGCCGACTGTACATCGCCGGGCGTCCGGTCGAATGGCTGGGAAAATGGCTGATTGGCGCTAACAACGAAATTCTCCTGCTACAACGCCACCTGATCATTGATGACATTGTGCGCCGCGCCATCCGCGATGAAGGCGTGACACAAATCGTCGAGATTGCCTGCGGCCTTTCACCCCGGGGCACCCGTTTCAGCCGTGAATTTGCCGGTAAGGGACTGGTCTATATCGAAGCCGACTTGCCCGGCATGGCCGCACGCAAGCGCCACCTGCTGGAGAAAGCGGGCGAGCTTGGGTCGGCCCATCGCGTCATTGACATCAATATCCTGGAGCAGGGAACCACGGATGCACTGGAAACCGTTTTTGCGCGTGATCTTGATCCGGCCCGAAAAACACTGGTGATTACCGAGGGCCTGATCAATTACTTTGATTACGCCACCATCCACGGTTTCTGGACACGGCTGGCGAATTGCCTGAGAGCATTTCCGGCCGGCATTTACGTCAGTGATCTTTACCCTAATTTTCACTGGCACCGTTTTGTGCGTATTGCAGATCGCTTGAAGTCCGGCCTTGCCATCGCGACACGCAGCCACGTCACCCTGCACTTTGATACCGAGGCGGATATTCATGATGGCTTCCGTGCAGCGGGGTTTGCACAGACACGCGTGCACTTGCCGGAGTCGTACTACGGTGTTCTCGAGATACCTGAGCAACGGATTCCCAGCATTGTCCGGGTGCTGGAAAACCGGGTGAAACCCCATCAGTAATGCTGTCGTGATTTAAAGCTCTGAATAACCCCATTTGCCCTGAGCCAGTCCCATGGGGATTTCGATTGGTCATCGAAGGGCATGCTAAAGCCAAGGCTTCGACAGGACTCCCCTGAGCGCGTCGAGCGGCTCAGCCCGATTGCTCAGAGTGTCCTTGGGGCAGTGCTTGGTTATCGGGGGAGAGGAAATCGACCGCTACGAGCAGTTGGCTGCTACAAATGAGGCGGCGCTAGTTCACGCCTGACTTTCGCGGATGATCTCGCGAATTTCGCCCAGAATCTGGCCGCGCGTGAACATCAGATGCCAGCGGCGCCCACCAAGGCGGTGCCACAACCAGGCGGCGCGTACGCCGGCGAGCAAAACGGCTCGCACCTGTTCGGGCGTGCCAGTTGTTTTCAGGTGTTTCGGATCGCCCTTGACCTGAATACGGAACGGCAGTTGTCCCGCGGTATCCACATAGATGCCACCCAGATTGTTCAGCATGGCTGGGCTGACAATGCTGTCGAAGTGCTTGCGTTGTTCGCTGGCCATTTCCAGCCGACGCCGGAGAGTGTCGAGCAATTCGGGGGCTTTGCTGAGATGGCGCTCGACCTGTATCAAGCTGAGCGCATAGCGCACGACGTCGGCCTGGCGCGGATGGCCGCCACGCAAGGGCTCCAGAAAGGTTTGCTCCAGCGCCTGCAGCCCGGCTTGCAGCCCACGCAGGTTGTTTCCGTAGATGGCGCTCACTTCATCGGTGTCCAGAACCAGCACACTGTTGAGCAAAGCCTCTTGCGCGACCGGGTCGCAATGGCCTCGCCAGGCGAGGGCATCCGCCAGTACCGCCGACTGGAAAAGGGCGGCGAGGGCAAGGGTCTTGTCACGGTGAACGTTCTGGCTCATGGGCTTCGACTACAAAAAAAGTAAATGACGTTTACGGTGCAGCAGGCACCGGCGCATCAGCCTTCGGCTGTCCAGACGGATTCGATAACGCCGCCTCCCAGGCACTCATCCCCCATATAAAACACCACGGACTGACCCGGCGTGACGGCCCGTTGCGGCACGGCAAAGCTCACCACATATCCTTCAGCAGTGATATCCCTCTCGACACGGCAGGCCTGATCCGGTTGGCGATACCGGGTTTTGGCTGTGCACACCAACGGTAGATGGGGTTCGTTGATGACCCAATCAACCTCGCGCACCCGCAAATGTGTGCTCATCATCAACGGATGTTCGTGGCCCTGACCAATCACGAGCACATTGCGCGCGATGTCTTTGTGCACCACATACCATGGCGCTTCGGCCGCGCCGCGCTGGCCGCCGATGCCAATCCCTTCACGCTGACCCAGCGTGTAGTACATCAGCCCCTGATGCTGGCCAATGACGCGGCCATCATCCGTTTCGATGTTGCCTGGCTGGGCCGGCAGGTACTGCTTGAGAAAATCACTGAAGCGGCGCTCACCAATAAAGCAGATGCCGGTGGAGTCTTTTTTGGCATGGTTGCCAAAGCCTTGCTCGGTGGCGATCCGACGCACGTCCGGCTTTTCCAGTTCACCCACCGGAAAGAGGGTGCGTGCAATCTGGCGGCCATTAACGGCATGCAGGAAGTAACTCTGGTCCTTGTTGGCATCCAGACCTTTCAGCAAGCGGGCGCAGTCATTTTCATGGCTGCGACGGACATAGTGCCCGGTCGCAATGAAGTCAGCGCCGAGCACTTGCGCGTAATCCAGAAAGGCGCGGAACTTGATTTCCTTGTTGCACAGAATGTCCGGGTTGGGCGTACGCCCGGCGCGATACTCGGCCAGAAAATGCTCGAAGACCCGATCCCAGTACTCAAGTGCAAAATTGGCCGTATGCAGCCGGATGCCCAGTTGATCGCAGACGGATTGCGCATCGGCCAGATCTTCACGCGCCGTGCAGTACTCCGTGCCGTCATCCTCTTCCCAGTTCTTCATGAAGAGGCCCTCGACCTGATACCCCTGCTGGAGCAGCAACCAGGCAGATACCGACGAATCGACTCCACCAGACATGCCGACAATGACGCGGGTTTCGGAAGGCTTTTTCATGAACGGTTCTGTGCAAGTGGATGGGGCGATGAGTGCATCGAACGACAGACGCCGCGCGGATGAATCCGCCGTTACGGCATGGGGTGCTCGTGCACGAGGTCGAGCGGGAAGCGGCGGCCGGCAATCGCATCGTCCACGCACTTCAATACCAGTGGACTGCGCAGCCGACCACTATCAGCGATTTCGGCCCGTGTCAGCCAGACGGCTTGAACGATGCCTTCATCCAGCGCCCGTTCGGCATGGTGCTGCACTGCATCCGCCAGAAAACAGGCGCGATAGTACGTGGCATCCGGGTTGTGGGGGGGCGTGTACACATAAAGCCCGAGAAAACCCGTCAGATGGACGTCCCAGCCGGTTTCTTCCAGGGTTTCACGAACAGCGGCCTGCTCCAGCGTCTCGCCCTTTTCGACATGGCCCGCAGGCTGGTTGTACACTGGCTCCGGTCTGTCGGCCATTTCCTCCACGAGCAGGAAGCGGTCGTCGCGTCTGGCGATTACGGCCACGGTGACATGGGCTTCCCAAGTCATTATTCATCCCCCGGTTTGCAAGGTCGGCAATGCTACCGCAAGACATTCATGGCCACGACATTGACCGTCACGACATTCTCCCTCACGAACTGAAGTCACCCTCTTGAGCCAGCCAACTTCTGCCACAGGACTCACGCATCTCGATGCCGCCGGCCATGCCCGCATGGTCGATGTCGGCGATAAACCCGTCACCCATCGCGAGGCGGTGGCAGAAGCCTTTGTGCGGATGCGCCCCGACACCCTGGCACTGATCAGCAGTGGGGGCATGCCCAAGGGTGACGTACTCGGTGTGGCACGCATCGCCGGCATTCAGGCGGCCAAGAAAACCAGTGAGCTGATACCGCTTTGCCATCCCTTGATGTTGTCCTCGGTCAAGGTCGAGCTCACGCCAGAGGAGCAGAATGCCGGCGTGCGCATCCTTGCCACCTGCCGTCTGGCGGGCCAGACCGGTGTGGAAATGGAGGCGCTGACCGCTGCCAGTGTGGCCGCGCTCACGCTTTATGACATGTGCAAAGCGGTCGACAAGGGCATGGTCATCGAGCAGGTGCGGTTGCTGTCCAAGACTGGCGGCAAATCCGGAGACTTCAAGGCAGGAGCTGCCCCGTGATCACGATTCTGTATTTTGCCCGCTTCCGCGAAAAGCTGGGGCTGGCCCAGGAACAACTCGAACTGCCGGCACGAGGGGATGTCGACGTGCAAACCGTGCTGGACTTGCTGGCGGCACGAGGCGGCGTCTGGGCTGATCTGTTCGAGTGCGAGCGCGGCGTACTGGCCGCCATCAACCAAGAGATGGTGTCGCGCGAAAGCAGTGTGTATGAGGGTGATGAGCTGGCGCTCTTTCCACCCGTGACCGGAGGCTGAGTGCAACGGCGTATCCGCGTGCAGTCAGAGGCTTTTGATGCCGGCCTTGAAGCCGCTGCGCTGGAAGGCGAGGGGGTGGGCGCTGTGGTGACGTTTACCGGCCTTGTGCGCGGACAGTCGCCGCGTGGGCCAGTGACGGCCATCGCACTCGAACATTATCCCGGCATGACCGAGCGCAGCCTGCAGACAATCGCAGACGATGCCGCAACGCGCTGGCCGGTGCTGGGCATCACGATCATCCACCGTGTAGGGCATTTGCAGGCAGGGGAGCCGATTGTCTTTGTCGGTGTGGCATCGGCCCACCGGGAGGCCGCCTTCCAGGCCGCCAGCTTTCTGATGGACTATCTCAAGACCCGGGCACCGTTCTGGAAAAAAGAGTGGGTGAACGGCAAGCCGGAGTGGGTCGAGTCAAAGTCCTCTGACGATGCCGCCGCCCGGCGCTGGGACTGATAGGGCAGGGAGTCAGCCAGCCTCAATGCCAAAGGGTATGGCAAAGAGCGGCACGGCAACGCGGTCTGACAAAGCGGATGCGCCGAGCCGCTCAGCCGCGAGGAATATCGTGGCGGCTGATGTCGATGCTCCGCCACTCTCCCGGCGCCAGTCCTTCAGTTGTCCACGGCCCGATGGCCACACGCACCAATCGCAAGGTCGGAAAGCCGACCGCCGCCGTCATCCGCCGGACCTGGCGATTCCGCCCCTCACGCAAGACAAGCTCCACCCAACTGGTCGGGATGTTGGCGCGGTAGCGGATGGGTGGGTTCCGCTCCCAAAGATCGGGCGTTTGTAGCTCACGTGCCTCAGCCGGCAGGGTCAGGCCGTCATTCAGCTCGACTCCCGCCGCTAGCTTCGCTAATGCCTCCGCCGTGATTTTTCCTTCCACCTGGGCCCAATACGTTTTGGGCATCTTCCAGCGTGGATCGGCAATGCGTGCCTGCACAACACCATCGTCGGTGAGCAGCAACAGCCCCTCCGAATCATGATCAAGACGCCCGGCCGGATAGACCTCGGGGATGTCGACATGATCGGCGAGTGTCGGCCGGCCATCCTTGTCGCTGAACTGGCAGAGCGTCAGATAGGGTTTGTTGAGCAGAATGAGGCGGGACATGGGCTAAGGGCATACACGAAAGCGTGAAGCTTGCCTGAAAATTGCGCAAACCGCTGCCCGAATTGAACTTTTCAAGCGCTGACGCCTTATGGAGCCCGACGCATTAGGGCTATACTCGGCGCCGGAAGAGCCTATCCCAACAGGTGATCGTTACGCTGCGATTTGCCGGGGAAGTCGAGCAACGACGCCGACAACGCGCTATGCGCACCCGCCAGACGCGGGTCACAGGCGGCTCAGCCGACACCGCGGCCATCCCGTGGTTTTCCCGACTGGGTCATGTGACACGTCTGCCTGTTTGCCTTCGCCATCATGGTCGGGGCCGAGCACCTTTTGGCATAGGCTCAAGTCACAAACTGCACCCCGGGAGTACCTGCATAATGGGTTACCAGAAGATCACGGTTCCGGCGGATGGTGACAAAATCACCGTTAACGCTGACCTGTCGCTGAACGTCCCCAATCACCCCATCATTCCTTACATCGAAGGCGACGGCATCGGTGCCGACATCTCGCCGGTCATGCTCAAGGTTGTCGATGCCGCGGTCGAAAAGGCCTACGGCACCAAGCGCGCCATTTCCTGGATGGAAGTCTATTGCGGCGAGAAGGCCACCCGCGTTTACGGCCCCGATGTCTGGCTGCCGCCCGAAACCTTTGAAGCTTTGCGCGAGTACGTCGTCAGCATCAAAGGGCCGCTGACCACCCCGGTCGGCGGCGGTATCCGCTCCTTGAACGTGGCACTGCGCCAAGAGCTGGATCTGTATGTCTGTCAGCGCCCGGTGCGCTGGTTCAAGGGTGTACCAAGCCCGGTTCATCATCCGGAGCTCACCGACATGGTGATCTTCCGTGAAAACTCCGAAGACATTTATGCCGGCATCGAGTGGAAGGCCGGTAGCGAAGCCGCGATCAAGATCATCAAGTTCCTGCGTGAGGAAATGGGGGTCACCAAGATCCGCTTCACCGATAACTGCGGTATCGGCATCAAGCCGGTGTCCAAGGAAGGCACGCAGCGGCTGGTGCGCAAGGCGATCCAGTTCGCCATCGACAACGACAAGCCCTCGGTCACGCTGGTGCATAAGGGCAACATCATGAAGTTCACCGAAGGGGCCTTCAAGGACTGGGGATACGAACTCGCTGCCGAGCGCTTTGGCGCCGAGCCCATCGATGGCGGCCCGTGGATGAAGATGAAAAACCCGAAAAGCGGGAAAGACATCATCATCAAGGACGTGATTGCTGACGCCTTCCTGCAGCAAATCCTGATGCGACCAGCCGAGTACTCTGTCATTGCCACCCTGAACCTGAATGGCGACTACATCTCTGACGCGCTGGCAGCAGAAGTGGGTGGCATCGGCATCGCCCCGGGGGCCAACATCGGCGGCTCTGTGGCCATGTTCGAGGCCACACATGGCACGGCCCCGAAATACGCCGGCCAGGACAAGGTCAACCCGGGCTCCATCATCCTGTCCGCTGAAATGATGTTGCGCCACATGGGCTGGACCGAAGCGGCTGACCTCATCATCACGGGTGTGGAAGGAGCCATCGAGGCCAAGACGGTCACCTATGACTTCGAGCGCCTGATGCCCGATGCCACGCTCCTGCGTTGCTCCGAGTTCGGTGATGCCATCATCCGGCACATGAACTGACGCTGTCTTGCCCCATGAAAAAGCCCGCAAACTCTGCGGGCTTTTTCATGGGCGGCGGGCGGGTAGTGCGGCCGCTAGCTCAGCGCAGTCGCCACCCGGTCAGGCTGGGCGGCGTCGTCCCGTCCTTGCGGAACGGACTCGCTACTGCCATCGCCGAGCGGGCTCAGGTTGACGGCATGGAAGCCGTTGCCAGAGGCCTGTATCTCGAACTGTACAAACTGGCCCGCTTTCAGGCTTTTGTACCCTTCCATCCGGATATAGGAGTAGTGGACAAAGAGATCATCGCCGCCAGTGTCCGGCCTGACAAAGCCGTAGCCTTTGGCATTGTTGAACCATTTCACGGTTCCGGTTGCCATGATGCGTTCCCTCGGACTGCCGTGGCGCGGCCGGCGTATTGTTATGGTGGTTTGTAGTGGCGCGCCGATGTTGCTTTTTTGTTATGTGACTGCAACGTTGGGCGAATTTCAACCATCGCCCAAACACTGTCAAGGCCGCTGGTCGAGCGGGTTTCAAGGGTGTGAGCCGGTTCACCAGAAACCTGCCCATCCACCGGGCGGGGAGTTATCATGACCGGACGGCGGTGGCCCGTCTTGCATTATGTGGCCGCGAAACCCATACCATTAGTCACAGGGCAGTCATGAGCAAAGCGTCAATCCGTAATCAGGTTACAAACAGCGGAGGTCCGGAGGAGCAGGGCTTTCCGGTTGGCGATATCGCCGTCCAGGAAACCCGTCCGCAACTGGCGCCCCCGCCCATGTACAAGGTCGTCATCATGAACGATGACTACACCCCGATGGATTTTGTGGTGGAGGTACTGGAAGGCTTCTTCAACATGGATCGCGAAAAGGCGACCCGGGTGATGTTGACCATTCACACCGAGGGCGAGGCTACCGTTGGCGTCTACACACGCGACGTCGCGGAAACGAAAGCTGCACAGGTCGTGGACTACGCACAGCAGAACCAGCATCCGCTGCTCTGCCGCGTGGCCCAAGCCTGACAGTGGTGGTACCAGGAGGCCGTTTCAGGCTTCCATGCGGTCAACCGGCCTGCTAAAGGGCCAACAAGGGGAAGTGACATGCTCAGCCGTGATCTTGAAGTAACCCTTAATCTGGCGTTTCGCGATGCACGTGCAAAGCGACACGAATTCATGACCGTCGAACATTTGCTGCTGGCGCTGCTCGACAACGAGTCGGCCATCAAAGTGCTCAAGGCTTGTGGTTCGGACATCAGTGGCCTGCGCCGTGATCTTGGCCACTTCGTTGACGAGACCACCCCACTGATTCCTGCCCATGAAACCGAGCGCGAAACGCAGCCGACACTCGGTTTTCAACGCGTGCTCCAGCGTGCCGTTTTCCATGTGCAGTCCTCTGGCAAGAAAGAAGTCTCCGGCGCCAACGTGCTGGTGGCGATTTTCTCCGAGCAGGAATCCCAAGCGGTTTATTTCCTCAAGAAACAGTCCATCGCACGCATTGATGTCGTGAACTACATGTCGCACGGCATTTCCAAGGTACATGACGAAAATGCACCCTCCGAGCCTGCACAAGAGCAGTCTCAGGAAGATGATGCGTCCGGTGAGGGGGCGCCCAAGAGTGCACTCGAAGCCTATGCCAGCAATCTCAACGAGCTGGCACGTCAGGGCCGTATCGATCCGCTGGTCGGGCGTGACGAAGAAATCGAACGTGCTGTGCAGATCCTCTGCCGCCGCCGTAAAAACAACCCGCTCTTGGTGGGTGAGCCCGGTGTGGGCAAAACCGCCATTGCCGAAGGACTTGCCTGGCTCATCATCGAAAACAAGGTGCCCGAGGCCATTGCCAACAGCGTCGTGTATTCGCTTGATCTGGGCTCGCTACTGGCAGGCACCAAATACCGTGGCGATTTCGAGAAGCGCTTCAAGGCCCTGTTGAACGAACTCAACAAGCAAGAAGGCGCGATTCTTTTCATTGATGAAATCCACACCATTATCGGCGCTGGCGCCGCGAGTGGTGGCGTGATGGATGCTTCCAACCTGATCAAGCCGGTGCTGGCCAATGGCTCGCTCAAGTGCATGGGCTCCACCACCTATCAGGAATATCGCGGCATTTTCGAAAAAGACCGCGCGCTCTCGCGCCGCTTCCAGAAAATTGACGTGAAAGAGCCGACGGTCGATGAGACTTACCAGATTCTCAAGGGGCTGAAGTCGCGCTTCGAAGAGCATCATGGCGTGAAGTATGCCGACAAGGCATTGCAGTTGGCGGCCGAGCTTGCTGACCGTTATATCAATGAGCGCTTCTTGCCTGACAAAGCGATTGACGTGATTGATGAAGCCGGTGCGTTCCAGCGCTTGCAGTCACCATCCAAGCGCAAGAAAACGATTGGCACCACGGAAATCGAAGAGATCGTTGCCAAGATCGCACGCATTCCGCCGAAGTCCGTGTCGGCCAACGACAAGGAGTCGCTGCGCAATCTCGATCGCGATCTGCGCATGACCGTGTTCGGCCAGGATGAGGCCATCACGGCGTTGTCGGCGGCAATCAAGCTTTCGCGGGCTGGCCTCAAGGCGCCCGAAAAGCCGATTGGTTGCTTCATGTTTGCCGGCCCGACGGGTGTCGGTAAAACGGAAGTCACCAAGCAACTGGCAAAAACACTGGGGATTGAGCTCATCCGCTTCGACATGTCGGAATACATGGAGCGCCACACGGTATCGCGCTTAATTGGCGCTCCTCCCGGCTATGTCGGCTATGACCAGGGCGGGCTACTGACAGAGGCCATCACCAAGCATCCGCATTGCGTGCTGTTGATGGATGAAATCGAGAAGGCGCATCCGGAAGTCTTCAACCTGCTGTTGCAGGTCATGGATCACGGCACGCTGACCGACAACAACGGGCGCAAAGCGGACTTCCGCAACGTGATCCTGGTGATGACCACCAATGCCGGCGCAGAAATGATCAGCCGTGCCAGCATCGGCTTCACCCGTCAGGACCACGCCACCGACGGCATGGAAATCATGAAGAAGATGTTCACGCCGGAGTTCCGCAATCGTCTGGATGCCATCATCCAGTTCCAGCCGCTCAACCCGATGGTGATTGCCAGCGTGGTCGACAAGTTCCTGGTCGAGCTGCAAGCCCAACTCGATGACAAGCATGTGGTGCTCGATGTCGATGATGAGGCTCGTACCTGGCTCGCCGAGCATGGCTACGACGTGCTGATGGGCGCCCGCCCGATGGCGCGCTTGATCCAGGAAGAGTTGAAAAAGCCGTTGGCCGAGAAAATACTTTTCGGCGAGTTGGCGGAAGGCGGCGGCCATGTGCATGTGGGCGTCGAGGGCGAACACCTCGTGCTGCATGTCGAAGAAAAGGAAGCCGAGCCAGCCTGATAGCCGCCCTGCAACGGAAAGGCCCATAAAAAAACCACTCGCAAGAGTGGTTTTTTTATGGGCCTTGATGCCTGTCAGAAAAAACTAAGCCACCTTGGAGCGGCCTCGTTCTGGCGGCGATGTCATCAGCGCACGCGGTAAGTGATGCGACCCTTGGTCAGGTCGTAGGGCG
>JAUXNL010000461.1 GCA_030684415.1 Moraxellaceae bacterium
CAACAACACCAGCAGCAAGAGCAATTGGCGATACGGCGCAAATGCTTCAGCAAACGAGCGCGTCAGCACGACCATCACAGCCGCATCGCCTACCGTCGGCAACGAGAAGGCTCGCCACTGCGAGCTCTGGCCATCCAGATCGATACGACGCCTGTCCGTCGCCTCAGACAGCAGTTCGATCAGCCCCTGCGGATTGCCATGCTCAAGCGAGCTGGCATAAAGCGCCCAGCCGGACGGTGTATCTGCCAACAGCGACACATCCATTTCTACCAGCGCGGCCACTTCACGCAGGGCGGCATCATCCAGCTCGAAACCGAGCATGACCCAGCCAATCGGCAGCGGCGCCTTCACCGGCACCATGATCAGCTCCAGTGGCCGGTTGCCGACAAAGGCAACCGCTCCACCACCGTCAATGGAGTTGGCCCGCAAGTGATCCGCTGCCGGGTAAGACGCTCCCGGGCGCACGTGCGGAGTGCTGCTCGCAATCACCGTGCCCTGCAGGTCGATGGCCACTGCCAGGCTGGCATTGATACGACTGCTCTGGTTGACCAGTGCAGAGGAAATGGTCTCCGCATCGCCAGAGGCAAGCGCGGCACGAAAACCGAAATCGGCTGCCAGCACCTGGGCCGACTGGCGCAACTGACTCTGCTTTTGCAGCAAGACCTGATGAAAGACACGCTCGCCCACCTGCAGATCATCATCCACACGTTGCGTGGCAAAGCGGTAACTGGCGACGCTGACAAAGATGATGGCCAGCAACAGGAACAGCCCCAGCAAGCCGGTGCTGAACAAAAAGAGGCGCGCGCCCATGGGCATGTTGCGCAGACGTTTCAACAGCGAGGACATCAGCACAGCGCCTCCTGGTCAGCGTACGCCGGCGGCATTGAGTGATATCTCCAGCGCCAACTCGCGCTGCCCGGGGGTAAGCCGCACCTTCTTCACGGAGACCGATGCCACCTGCTGTGCATGCCACAGACGAGCCTCGTAGTCCGCCGCCGGCAGCTCTGCCAGCACCAGCCGGCCGGCGGCATCCGTCTTGCCGTAATAGGGCGCGTCGGTTACCACCACATAGGCAATCATCCAGTCATGGATATTGCAGCCCAGCACCACGATGCCGGGCTTGTCGAACTGCACCGGCGGAGGCGGATCCCCGGCGTAGAGCTTGATATCGAAGGTTTTGGCCGGCGAGAACGAATACACGTGGTGGCGGATACGGTCGCGATTGGGAAACAGCACCTTGGTGCCGACCGGTATCACACTGACCAGCGGAGAGAACGCTTTATTGATCTGCTCGATGGTGGCCGCGACCGGCGCGGCTGCTGGCGCGCCAGCGGCGGGCATCAGTGTCACTACCGCGTCTGTCACCGGCTGTCCCTTGGCATCGCGCACGATCACTGTCAGTGCCGACGCCGGCAGCGCCAGACAAAAGAGGAAAGGCAGCAGCAGCCACTGCTGCCATTTCAAAGAAGCGTCAGACATGCCCACTCACTTCGTCACAATGTCACGTTTCATGGGAGCGAGCTTTTGCAGCAAGCCGTTCTTTGCCGCCAGACTGACGCCCGCCGCATCGCAAGCCGCCCGCAACTGGGCCACGAGTCCGTAGAACTCGGCCTCGGTGATATCGAGGCCCGCGTGCGAATCCTTCATGCTGTCACCTTCGTAGCGGCAGCCACCATCCGCCAACTGGCAAATCTGCTGGGCCAGCAGCTTCTCCAGCCGCGGGCGGTCAAACTTTTCGAAACTGCGCCGGGTGACGGGGTCAGCGACGGCACTGCTCACCAAGGTGCTGACAATGGTGGCAACACCTTTTTCTCCGCCCAGATCGTCATACAACGTGGCGGCGGCAGGCAGCGGTAGAAGCAGACAGGTGACCAGCAGCAGCGACTGCAGGCGGTTGCAATTGGCCGCGCGCACGGCAGGATGGAGCGACATTCTTTTCACCTTTCTGACACTTGCCCAGGACGCCCTCAGGATGACGACTGCCACCCCCACGGTACGCGAACGAAACACTAAAAACGCAGTGACTCGACCTTACCGGGAAGTCATGACCTTTGTCCTGACCTTGCTGCTGTCTTCGGTAGCGCTTGCGCAGCTTCCACCGACAGGCGGTCGGCTACCGGTCACAGGCGGCGTCACGCAACTGGAGGGGGCCGGCGGTGGAGGGCTGGTGCCTTGGGCGCTGATTGCCGGCTATGGCACGCGCGATGAAATCGGCGGCAGCGTATTTTATACCGCCGTACCGATTGATGACTTCACACTGGCCAGCCGTGGCGTGGCCGTCGGCTTTCATGATCGCGTGGAGTTGTCGTTTGCCGAACAGCGTTTCGGCCTGGGGACCACTGTTCCAGGCAACGTGATTCGCATGGACACGCTGGGCCTGAAAGTTCGTGTCGCCGGTGATGCGGTCTATGACCAGGACCACTGGCTGCCACAACTTGCGGTCGGCCTTCAGTACAAAGAGCGAGATGCTGATGCCGGTGTACCTTTTCTTGGAGAGCACAAAGACAGCGACACAGACATCTATGTCGCCGCCAGCAAGCTTTGGCTGAACGGCCCGCTGGGCCGTAGCCTGTTTGCCAACCTCACCCTGCGTGCCACGCGCGCCAACCAGCTTGGCATTCTCGGCTTTGGTGGCGACAAGAACGACCGTCACGAAGTCATGGCCGAAGGTTCACTAGCCCTGCTGCTACGCGATGATCTGGCTGCAGGCATTGAGTATCGGCAAAAGCCGGACAATCTTTCCATTTTCCGTGAAGAGGCTTTCAGCGATGTCTTCATCGCCTGGTTTCCGCACAAGCGGGTTTCGGTGACGGCCGCCTGGGCAGACCTTGGCAATATCGCCAACCAGACGTCGCAGAAAGGCAGCTATCTTTCGATCCAGCTCAATCACTGACGCCGCTTCTGGCCCATGAAAAAGCCGGCTATCACCGCCGGCTTTTTCATGGAACGATTTCTGGCAGAACCCCCACTGGCAAGAACGAAGTCTGTTCAGCGGCCCTCCAGATCCCGGTCGCGCACCCCCAGCAAGTACAGAATGCCATCCAGACCCAGCGTAGAAATCGCCTGCTTGGCGTTTTGTTTTACCAACGGCTTGGCCCGGAAGGCGATACCAAGACCGGCAATGCCCAGCATGGGTAAATCATTCGCCCCATCGCCCACCGCAATCACCTGCTCCAGGTTCACGCCTTCGTTCGCGGCAATTTCGCGCAACAGCTCTGCCTTGCGCTGGCCGTCCACCACTCGGCCGACCACATTGCCGGTGACCTTGCCGTCAACAATCTCCAGCTCGTTGGCGTACACGTAATCAATACCCAGCTTCTTTTGCAGGAACTCGCCGAAGTAGGTAAAGCCGCCGGAAAGAATCGCCGTTTTATAGCCCAGCGCCTTCAGCGTGCGGATCAGCGCCTCTGCGCCCTCTGTCAACTTGAGACGGCCCGCAATTCCCTCCAGCACACGGGCATCCAGTCCTTTGAGTAGCGCGACACGCGCCTCGAAGCTCTGGGTAAAGTCCAGCTCACCATTCATGGCGCGCTCGGTAATCGCCGCCACTTGCGCCCCGACACCCGCCGCCTTGGCCAACTCGTCAATCACCTCATGCTCGATCAGCGTCGAGTCCATGTCGAAGCAGACCAGTCGCCGGTTACGTCGAAACGCATTGTCTTTCTGGAAGGCAATATCCACGTTGAGTTCATTCGCCAAGCGCAGGAACTCCGCGCGCATGCCGGCAATGTCTCGCGGCTCCCCACGCACGGAAAACTCGACGCAGGCTTTGCGCGTGTCTTGTGCCGGACCGTTTTCATTTTCCAGCGGCACACGGCCGGAAAGACGCGTCAACCCGTCGATATTGAGGCCGTTTCCCGCCACCAGCGCCGACACCGCCGCAATATGCTCGGCGGTAATCTTGCGTGCCAGCAAAGTGACGATATGGCGCTGCTTGCCATGCCCGGCCACCCAGTGCTGGTAGCTTTCCGCCGTAATGGGGGTGAAGCGCGCGCCCAGGCCCAGATCATGCGCCGCAAACAGTACTGCTTTCATGAGCAGGGCCGACTCTTGCTCGGACGGCGTCTCGATCAGCATGCCCAGTGAAAGATGGTCATGAATCACGGCCTGGCTGATATCGAGAATATTGACCGCATGCGTCGCCAGGATGCCGGTAATGCGTGCGCTGATACCGGGACGGTCAGGGCCGGAAATGGTGATGAGGAGGATTTCACGCATGAAGGGGGAGCCCACTGACAAAAGCCGGCACTGCCGGAGACCGGAAAGCGGCGATTGTAGCGCAAGCCCCGGTCGGTCGGGACGTCCGCCGCGGCATGCTGTTACCGCCAGATGAGGGAATACGCAACGCTGGCGACTCGCTATAATCGGCCGGTTTTCACAGGGGCGGTGCAATGAGTACGAAGGGCGCAGGACGTTGGACAGCACTGGTGGTCACCAGCTTTGTGGCCCATGTCGCGCTTACGCTCAACAACACCGAAACCGCCCTCTGGAACGAGCAGGGCCGCCATGGCGCCTTGCTCGTGCAACAGCTTGCCGATGCCGCCGCCCCGGTGATTCTGGCTCGCGACATGGTCAGCCTCAGCGTGCTCACGGCCCGCTATGAAAGCCACCCCTCTACCGCCAGCCTGCAGCTTTACAACGCCAACAACGAACTGATTGCCGAAGCCGGCACGCCCGATGGCAGTGGCCGCCTGTTCACAGCACCGCTCGACGTACAGCGGCGCGCACTGGGCACTGCCGACCTGCGCCTGCGGACACCGGGCCGGGCCGACATCATTCGCGCCAGCCTTGGCAATCTGGGCTTGTCGGCCCTGCTCCATGGCTTGCTACTGGCCGGCGGACTGTTAATGACAGGACGACGCGAGGCGCCAATGCGGTCGGGCGCCGAGCCGTTGCGGCAAGCCACACCAGCAACTGCATCAGTGGGCACATCGTTGCCGGTGACCGCCACCACTGAACCCGTAGCCGTCAGCGCACCCGTTCCGGCCAGCTACCTGCATCTGGCGCTCGACGACCCCAACGGTCTGCTGCACCGGGTGAATGTCGCGATGGCTGACGACTTGCTGACGCTGCTCGATCAGTTCATCGACCGCGCCGCCCGCCTGTACGGGGGCGAAGTGATGACACCGTTCAGCCCGGATGGTGTCAGCGTGCGCTTTGCCGGTGACGCAGGGGCCGACCGCGAGCTGCGGGCGCTGGCCGCTGCCCGTCTTTTTCTGCAATTGATTGAAGACTCGACCGAGACGCGTCGCGAAAACGGGCAGCTTTGCCTGCACTGCAAAGCCGGACTCATGCTCAACGGCGAACAGATCGCCCTCACCAGCGTGATTGCCTATACCGCGCCCGGCGGACGCATCCTGACCACCCTGCCCGGCCCGAATGTGGAGCTGCCCTGTCGGCTCGGCACATCTTTCCGGCTGGCGGTCAGCAGTGACCGCGCGTTGCAGGTCGCACTGGTGGAAAGCTTTGCGCCGGAATATCAGCAGCTCATCCGCAACCAGAGCCTGCAAATACTGGCACCGGCCAGCAGTGATGCCGAGCCGGACTTCGAAGCAGACAACATCCGTTGATCACTCCCTGAGCACGCACGCGCACTGGGAGTGGAACACGGCAATCCGCACTTAACAGCTTGCTGAAAAAACGCCCATACCAGGCTTTTCCAGCCCGCGCTTCCAGCACCTATCCGGAGTCACTCCACGCTGAATCAATCACGCTTGCGTGATTGATTCGCGACCCAGCCATCCCAGGCGGGGAAGCCACTTACTGAAAAGCATTTTCAGCAGGCTGTTAACCCTCGATACGCATGCCATCGACCTTCTGGAAGCCGCGCGGCAGCTTGGCCCCACGCCGGCCACGCTCCCCGCGATAGACCTCCAGATCGCTCCACTTCAGCGTGACATGACGACTACCGGCCAACACCGTGAGCTTTTGACCCTCGCGCAGACAGGCCACTCCCAGCACCACCTCGTTTTCGTCGGCGGCAATATTCATGAGCTTGTTGCCCTTGCCCTTTGCCAGTTGCGGCAGATCGGCCACCGGGAACACCAGCAGACGCCCTTCACTGCTCAATACCGCCAGCACATCCGTTTCAACCGCCTGCACTGGCGCAGGCGCTAGCACCGTCGCGCCGTCCGGCACATTGAGCAATGTTTTGCCGTTCTTGTTACCCGCTTCAAGATCGCCCAGTGTCGTGACAAACCCGTAACCGGCGCTACTGGTCATCACCACGCGCTGCGCGTTTTCACCCATGAGCAGGCCACGGAACTGCGCTCCCGGCGGCGGATTCAGCTTGCCCGTCAGGGGCTCGCCCTGTCCGCGCGCAGACGGCAGGCTACTCGCGAGCAGCGAATAACTGCGGCCCGTGGAGTCGATAAAGTGCGCCAACTGATTGCTGCGCCCTTCGGCCTTGGCAAAGAAGCTGTCGCCGGCCTTGTAAGAAAGTGCCGCTGCGTCGACCTCATGCCCCTTGGCCTGGCGCACCCAGCCTTTTTCAGAGAGCACTACCGTCACCGGCTCGCTGGGCATGAGTTCGGTTTCCGACAAGGCCTGCGCTTCGCGGCGCATGACAATCGGTGAGCGGCGAGCGTCACCGTACTTGTTCATGTCCTCGGTAAATTCACGCACCAAAAGCTTTTTCATTTCCATGTACGAGCCCAGGATTTTTTCCAGGCCTTTGCGTTCTTCGGCCAGCTCATCCTGCTCGCCACGAATCTTCATTTCTT
>JAUXNL010000462.1 GCA_030684415.1 Moraxellaceae bacterium
CGAAGGTCGGCGTGTTCGTCTGCGTCAAGGGCGATGCCAGCGGCTGCGGCGACATCGAGGTGGCCCGCACCGCCGAGCAGGCGGGCGCCGCCGGTGCAGCCTTCGGCAATCTCGACCGTGCGATGGCCGCGCGCCAGGCGGGCGTCCGCCTGCCGATCCTGCTCTATCCGACCTGCCTGCCGGACACGGCGCCGGCGCTGGAGGAGCACAACCTGATGCCAACGCTGTCGACGCTGGAGGACGTGGCGGCATGGTCGTCTCATGCCAAGTCGCTGAAGGTGTTCCTCAAGCTCGACGGCGGCGGGTTCCGCGCCGGTGCCTTTCCCCATCACGCGCCGGCCGTGGCGCAGGCCATCGCGGACAGCAACACGCTCGAACTGGCCGGCGCCTACGGCCACCCCATGGCGTCCTACGGCCCGGTCGATCCCGTCTATACCGACGCGCAGGTCAATTCCTGCATCGATGCGCTGAAGCGTATCGAAGCCGCCGGCATCGACGTTCCCGTCCGCATGGTCTCCAGCTCGGCCATCATCCTCAGCCATCCCGACGCCGACCTGAATGCCGTCGATCCGGGACGCCTCGCGATCGGCCAGAGCTTTCCCGCGACCGCTGGACGCGAGCGCGTCTGGCGCCATGCGCTGGTGGGCCTGTGCAGCCATCTCGTGATGGTGAAGTCGCTCGACGATATCGGCGACGTCATGCCTGCGCCGTTCCTGCCGCGCCGGCCCGGCATGAAAATCGGGCTCGTCCCCTACGGCTGGTCCGACGGCTACCCGCGCACCATGCCGGAGAATGCCACGGCGCTGCTGCACGGCAAGCGGGTGCGCCTGCAGGGACCGACGCATTCGGAAATGCTGCGTGTCGACCTGACCGACGTGCCCGAAGCCAGGCTGGGCGACGAGGTCGTGTTTCTCGGACGCCAGGGCACCGACGAGATCGGCCTCGAGGAACTGGCGGTGCAATGGAAAGTCGGAATTGCGGACCTGTACGGCGCCATCGGCAAGTCCGTGCGGCGCCACTACTTACGGTAGGTTGGCCGGCGCTCTGCGGCGTTACGGCGGGCTGATGGTGCCGACCTCCGGCAGGAGGCCATCGGGAATCCCATCTGGCCGATAGCGTCGTGGGAAATTGCGACGGAGGAGGGCGCGGTCTTCGGCAAGCAAGAAAAGAAAGAGCCAAGCCTCGATACGGAGGGGGGGCTCGGGACCGCCGAAGAAAAGCCAAGCGAGGAAACGAAAGCAATTCAAGCCGGCACGAAATCGAGTGCGGCGTCTCGTCTGCCCCAACCGATCGTGGAGAAGCTCGACGAAAGCGCGATATGCATCGTCGTTTGCGTTCTCGTTGGTCAACGTGATGCGCTTGCCACCGGAGAATTTCAGTTCGCAGCAGAAGACGGTCGGGCCATCGTAAACCAGCGAGACGAT
>JAUXNL010000470.1 GCA_030684415.1 Moraxellaceae bacterium
GTGATCGGCGACTACGCCCGCAGCTGGAGCCTGCTGCAGGGTTACGATGAGCAAAGCCTGCAGGAGCAGAGCGCCCGCCAGACTGATATGCGCGCTCTGGCGCTGGATGATGTACTGGCGGCTATCGCGCAGTTGAAGGCCACGCTGATGGCCAAGGGCGAGGCGACCGAGCTGTTCGGCCAGTTGCGCAACGAGGGCCTGGCCTCGGCCATTGCCACCATCGAGCAGGGCTTTGCCGATGAGTGGTTCTACCCGAATGTGGCCAGCCGGGCGGCGCATCTGCTGTATTTCGTCATTATGTACAGGATGTACTGTATGCAGCGGGCGCATGGATGCGCAGGAGCTGCCAAGAATCACCCTCTGGCCGATGGCAACAAACGAAGTGGTTCGTTTTTGTTTCTCTGGTATTTGCAACTGAACCAGCATTTGCTGGCGCGGCCAGTGGCGCAGTTGATCAACGACAACACCTTGGTGGCATTGGCATTGTTGGTGGCCGAGAGCCTGCCGGAACAGAAAGAATTGATGGTGCGCCTGGTGGAGCATTTTGTGCTGCTAAAGCCACTGTAAAAAAACAACAAGTAAACTGCCGAGCCTAAGGAGCTAAGACCGTCATGGCGGATAGCCGGGAAGCCCAATTTCAGCAAGACATCATCGCCGCCATGGCCGCTCAGGGCTGGCTGACCGGCCCGGCCAGTGGTTACGACCGGCGCACGGCGCTGTATACCGAGGACTTTCTCGGCTACTTCAAGGACGCTTGGCCCGAGCGCTGGGACAAGTTCGCCAAGGCCAACCCGAACAACCCGGAAGGCGTGTTGGTGCAGAAGCTGGTGCGCGAGCTGGAGCAGGACGGCACCCTGGATGTGCTGCGCCACGGCTTCAAGCTGCCGGGGGTAAAGATTGAGGTGTGCAGCTTCAAGCCCGACCACGGCATGAACCCGGATACCCTCAAGCGCTATCAGTGCAATCGCCTGCGCGTGGTGCCGGAAGTGTCTTATTCGCCGCATTACAGGGAGGGCGCCGATTCTTCACAAAGCTATAACCCGCGCTTGGACTTGGTGCTGTTCGTCAACGGCCTCCCCGTCGCCACGCTGGAGCTGAAAAGCGAGTTCAAGCAGAGCGTGGAAAACGCCAAGCGCCAGTACCGTTACGACCGCCCGGCAAAAGACCCGCTGACGCGCAAGCCCGAGCCGCTGCTCACCTTCAAGCGTGGCGCGCTGGTGCACTTTGCCGTGAGCCAGGATGAAGTGGCGATGACCACCCAACTGGCCGGCAAGGAGACCTTCTTCCTGCCGTTCAACCTCGGCAGCCTCGACGGCGGCGCTGGCAACCCGCCGGCGCCGGATGACCGCCAGTACGCCACCGGCTACCTGTGGCAGCGCCTGTTCCAGCCGGATGCCTGGCTCAAGGTGCTGGGCCGCTTTCTGCACCTGCAAAAGAGCGTGAAAGAAGATGCCGATGGCAAGCGCGTGACCAAAGAAACCCTGATCTTCCCGCGCTACCACCAGTGGGAAGTGGTCAACAGGCTGATCGACACCACCCGCGCCGAAGGGCCGGGCAAGCGTTACCTGATCCAGCACAGCGCCGGCTCGGGCAAGTCCAACTCGATTGCCTGGACGGCGCATCAGCTGGCCTCGCTCTACGATGCCGAGGGCCAGCGCCTGTTCAATTCGGTGATCGTGATTACCGACCGCACCGTGCTGGATAAGCAGTTGCAAGACACCATCTACCAGTTCGAGCACGCCCAGGGCGTGGTCAAGTGCATCACCCGCGATATCGGCAACCAGAGCAAGTCCGAGCAACTGGCCGAGGCGCTGGCGGAGCAGACGCGCATCATCATCGTCACCCTCCAGACCTTCCCGGCGCTGTTTGATGCGCTGGACAAGTACCCCCGGCTTGCCAGCGGGCGCTATGCAGTAATCGCCGACGAGGCGCATTCCTCGCAGACCGGTTCGTCGGCCAGCAAGCTCAAGCAGATTCTCGGCAGTGATGCTGTTGTTGGAAAAGAAGGGGACGCTGAAGAGATCAGCGCCGAAGAGCTGCTGGACGCTGCCGTGGCCGCCCGCGCGCCCAACGAGCGCATCAGTTATTACGCCTTTACGGCCACGCCCAAGGCCAAAACCCTGGAGCTGTTCGGCCGCCCCGCCAATCCGGCGCTGCCGCCGAGCACCGACAACAAGCCCGAGGCGTTCCACCTGTATTCCATGCGCCAGGCGATTGAAGAAGGCTTCATCCTCGATGTGCTGCAGAACTACACCACCTACAGCACCGCCTGGAAGATCGCCCACCCGGAGGGCGACGACGAGGAAGTGGACTCGAAGAAAGCGCGCATGAAGCTGGCCCGCTGGGTGCGCCTGCATCCGTACAACATCAGCCAGAAAGTGGAAATCATCGTTGAACACTTCCGCGCCAATATCCGGCATCTGCTGGGCGGCCAAGCCAAAGCCATGGTGGTCACCAGCAGCCGGCAAGAGGCCGTGCGCTACCAGTTGGCGGTAATGGCCTACGTGAAGCAGATGGGCTATCGCGATGTGCATCCGCTGGTGGCTTTTTCCGGCAGCGTGTTGCCGGACGAGGTGATTCCTGAAGAGGTGACGGAAAGCAGCAAGCTGCTCAACCCCGGCCTGAACGGGCGCGATCTGGCGGAGGCCTTCGACACCCAGGACTTCAACGTGATGATCGCGGCCAACAAGTACCAGACCGGCTTCGATCAGCCCAAGCTCTGCGCCATGTACGTGGACAAAAAGCTGCAAGGCGTGGACTGCGTGCAAACCTTGTCGCGCCTGAACCGCACCTTTGGCGACAGCAAACCCACCTTCATCCTCGATTTCTTCAACGACGCCCGGGACATTCTCGACGCCTTCCTGCCTTACTACACCAAGGCCGAGCTGACCGACGTAACCGACCCGCAGCTCATTTATGACCTGCAAGAGAAGCTGGATGCCGAGGGTATTTACCACTGGGCAGAAGTGGCGGCCTTCGCCATGGCCTTCTTCGACCCCAAAGCCGCCGCCAGTAAGCTCAGCTACTACTGCGCACCCGCCAAGGAGCGCTTTGCCAAGCGCTACAAACTGGCCCAGGAGTCGCGCCGGCAGGCGCTGGACTTCAAGCGCACCGCGGGCGACAGCGCCGGCCTTAAAAAAGCGGAGGCCGCGCTCAAGGAGGCCGGCGAGCAAGTCGATCAGCTTGATCTGTTCAAAAAGAATCTGCAGAGCTTTGTGCGCCTCTACGAATTCCTCTCACAGATCATCCCGTATGAAGATCGCGAACTGGAGCAGCTCTGCGTATACGCCAAGCATCTCCACCCGCTGCTGCGTGTGGACAGGCTGGATGAGGATGATCTGGATGTGGGCGAGCTGCAGCTCACGCACTACCGCCTGCGTAAGCGCTCTGAGCACCAGTTGCGCCTGAATGAAGAAAAAGGCGACTACAGCCTGGACCCAGCGAGTGCCGTGGGCAGCGGCAAGGCTCACGACCCGGAGAAGAAACGGCTGTCAGAAATCATCGAAGCGCTGAACGATATCTTTGGGGCTGAAGTGAGCGATGAGGATCAGCTGCAGTTCCTCACCGGCATCGCCAATCGCATCAGCCGCCAGGAAGATGTGATGGCTCAGGTGAACAATCACTCGGTCGAACAGGTGATGCATGGCCTGTTCCCCAAGCGCGTGCTGGACACCGTGCTGGACGCCATGACCGACCACGAAAAGCTGTCGCTGGAAGTGCTGGATAACGAGACGAAAAGCCGGGCCTTTGCCTTGGTGATTCTGAAGATGCTGGCGGGGGTTAGCAGCTCCGGACAAGGCAACAATGGCGCGGCTGTTTGATCGCTTGCAGGTGAGCGCGGGGATTGCTTGCGCGGGCTAGACGACGGAGACAGCCAAGCACATCTGACTGAACGTTGAGCTGGCAATAAAACCGCCTCAATGCCGGGACACATCGTGGCGCGTGAGATTTTCACCCACAGGAGCGGCACCACACCCATCGCTTCATGGCTTAAGACATGCTGTTGCCCACTCGAGCCGATCACAAGGGCAAAGCCTCGACAGCCGCCACCACTCAGAGGCCATTTCACAAAAGGATTCACTGGAGATGAAAAGCTATCGCCGCATCATGCTCGGCTTCGCTGTCGCTAATTTCTAGATACTAAAAAGTCGGGCACCCTGGGCGAGAGAGGGAGGTAGAGCAATCTGACGGCAGGTCAGGCATCGCCAAAGGCGCGAACGATAACCTCAGTAATCCTGCCTGCCAGTTCATCATCGTCGAGCGCCGGGAACTCGTTTCTGAGCTTGCCAGAGACCACTCCGCCATTCTGGCGGACGGCCCGGACAATCCGATCAATGTCGGTATCCGGCCCCTCCAGCAGATTCTTGACGCCCTCGCGAGCCGTCTTGGCAGCCCTGAGGTAAACCGCCTCCTCCCGCATTTCCTGCTCGATGGTGACCCGAACCATTTCGCCCAGATACTCCACATGAGCCGTCAGGTCTGGGTAGCGCCAAGCCGCCCTGGCGTCATCGTACGCATCGAACTCGAAGTCATACTCAACCCCATCCTCTGCCGTTCGCCTTTCACTAAAATGGCAGGATTGCCGGTATCGCTGCATCAAAGGTTTGGAAAACACCTCCAGCACTTCGTCATAACTGCGACGCGTGCGAGCACTGGCCGTGATCGTGGCGGAGATAGGCAAAATGAACGGCGCCGGCACGTCACCATCCCGCCTCAACACATCGTTCACCAGAAAGCGGGAAATACGGCCGTTTCCGTCGGCCATCGGATGAATGTAAACGAATCCGAAAGATAGGACTGCCGACCTTGCCAAAGAAGCCCGGCCTGATGTCCGGGCATCAAACTCCCGAAGCCCCTCCAGCATGGCAGGCGCATCATCCCAATGCGGCCCCACGTAATGCACTACTGGCGAGTACCCATGAGACTCACCCACGAAAACTGGCGAGCGGCGAATGCCATAGCGAGTCGCCCGCTCACCCAAGATGTCAGCCTGCAGCTCGGTTAGTGAGGCCTCCAGGAGAGGACTGTCATAGGTTCCGCAGCGCCTTTCCATGGCAGCCGCAAACCGTTCAATGCGGTCCACATATTTTTCTTCATGCTCGATGGCAAAGCTGGCCTTGCTTTCCTTAATGGTCAGCCAGACAGCGCTACGCATTAGAAGATCCGTTCCGAAGTCATGCTCCAACTGCTGCAGGCTCCGCGCACAATCGTACTGCTCAATCTCCCGGACCATAGCCGTCCGCAACACCATAGGGCAGAAGTCCGGCGTCCCGGGCAGGTTATCCCTCACCCGCCAGCGCAAATTGTTGACCGGCTGCACCGCTGTCAGAAATGCCTCATCGTCCAACGCGTTCACGTAATTGCCAGATGTCACACCCGGAAAGGCCAACTGGGTACGGGTCAACCACTCATAGAAAAAGCCGGCACGTCGTGCATACTGGCCCGTGGGCTCCCGGGTAATCCATGCATACAGCTCATCAGGACCGGTCTGAGCAAACAATCGACTCAGAAACTCCAGGTGCACGCCCTCATGGCGCAGGGCAAAGGTAAGATGTCCCACCAGAGTGTCTTCGGGGCGGGTGGCAGCCACATAGTGCTCATGCACACAGCCATCCTCCCGGACTGTTGATCGTGACCGGGCAATCTGGCTATCTATGCGAAAGGGCTGGACAGGCTCCACCCCATAGGTGGCCGCCAGCCAGCGATACCCGATCCAATCGGCCACTTAGAATCCCCTCCATACCGATGAAATCGATTAAGCGCCATTTTTTTTAATTAAAAAATAGGGCTTTTACTTTTTTTTGATTATTCCCTTCTACTTTCCCCCCTCCTCCACAGGAGAGCAGCCAACTGCGTCGGCCCGCATGGCATTGATATAAAAAGACTATTTTCAGGACTTGAGGAGGGTGACGGCCACCGGCTCAAGAAGCCGGGCCGGAGCGCCAACCCCCGATATGACGTCGGTGGCGCCCGCATTAACCTCCAATGGGGTTTATATAAACCCTAAAGTAGTTTATATAAACCCGCATCGGGGTTTATTCACACGGGCCGGATCATGCTGGAAGCCATTCTGGGCAGTACCAACAAGGAAAGGGTACTCATCTATCTGAGCACTCAGGGCGAAGGCTATGCCCGCGAGATTGCCGCCGCCTTCAAGACCGGTGTCACCCCCATACAAAAGCAGCTGGCCGCGCTGGAAGCGGCCAATGTCATTTATTGCCAGCCGCAGGGCCGCACCAAACTCTATGCCCTGAACCCTCGCTACCCCTTTCTCAAGGAACTGGAGGCGCTGCTGGAAAAAGCCCTGTTTTTTTATCCCCCGGAAGAAAGAGAGGCACTGCTGCTGGATCGTCGTCGTCCGCGCCGCCAAGGCAAACCGCTCAGCCTATGAAAGCCATTGCCGACATGAGCCTTGTAGAGCTGGCAGCGAGGGTGACCAGCCACCTTGAACAGCATGGTATTCCGGTGGTACTGGTCGGCGGTGGCTGTGTTTCCGTGTACAGCGAGAACCGCTACCAGACCAGTGATCTTGATTTTGTGGAGCGCTACCACACGCGGCGCCAGGCGCTCAGGGCATTCTAGTGCTGCTAACACCCACAGACTGCGTAAAAGATCGACTCAGTGCTTATTACCACTGGCATGACCGGCAGGCACTGGAGCAGGCCGTATGGGTGGCGCAGCGGCAGGCGGTTGATCGTGAGGCAGTGCGGCAATGGTCTGCACAGGAAGGCATGAGCGAATAATTCGGGCATTTTCTGGCGGCGTTGGCAGCGGCAGAAGCCGGTCACTGATGCAGTGGGGTGGCTGGGGTAAAACCCAAAACGGCCTTCATCACTGCAGGCCGTTTTTATTTGCAGCGCACGTTCATCACTCCCCTGCTGCCCTCACTTCTTGTCGAGCAATCCCTTCAGCCCGGCAAACGGATTATGCCGGGCAGGCTCGGGCTCTTTTTCGCGCGGCGTCTCGTCGCTGCCGTATAGCCGCTGCTCGTGGTATTTGGAGTGCTCGTTGTCGTGGCAGTAGAGGCAGAGCAACTCCCAGTTGCTGCCATCCGGTGGGTTGTTGTCGTGGTTGTGATCTTTGTGGTGCACGGTCAGCTCACGCAAATTCGAGTAGGTGAACTCGCGTGCGCAGCGCCCGCATATCCACGGGTACAACTTTAACGCACGGTCACGATAGCCTTGCTCGCGGCGCGCGTAGTCGCTGCTGGCGCCGGTTCTGTCTGTGGCCATTACGCTCTCCTCTGCGGGTGTGTGCTTACGGTGTGCGCGCTCGGCTGAACATAGCAGTTTCACTCCAGTCAGCGGTACTGAAGGCCCACGTGAGCGGCCGAGTGGGCTGCTATGAAACGCTGGGGTGTTGCGCTGGGGTATAGGCGTTGACCGCCATGCGGCCGGTCGAGGGCCGTGTTAATGGCCGGTAGGCACTGGGTCCCCGCCTGCGCGGGGACGACGAAGTGGGTGCCCATAACGGATGCGGAGTTCGGCAGGAGTCACTGGCCTAAGCCTGTGGCATGAGTCTCTGATATGACTCCCTGGCATGATTCGCCGGTAGGGATATCTGCCACGCGGGGACGACGACAGGGCGGCTTGGGTCCCCGCCTGCGCGGGGACGACGAACACCTCGCCAGTGCGGGCCGCCATGAAGCGCAGCGCCCTACCCGCGCTTGAGCGCGCGGTAGGCGCTCGGCGCCATGCCGATGATCTGGCGGAACTGGCGCGAGAAATAATGTGCGTCGGCATAGCCCAGCCGGTTGGCGATCTCGCCAATACCGTCTTCGCCGGCATCGAGCCATTCGCAGGCACGCGCCATGCGCCGATGCAGGAAGTGCTGCACCGGCGCCTGCCCGGTGGCGCTGCGAAAGCGGCGAGCGAAATGGAACTTCTCCATGCCGGCAACGGCGGCCAGCTCAGCCAGCGTGATCGGCTGATCGAGATGGGCCTGCATCCAGGCCTGCACGGCGGCCACGTCGAGCCGGCCGGACGAGCGCAAAGCGCCCTGCCCGGCCTGCGCCAGCAGCCCGAGCAGCAGCCGCAGGCGTGCTGTCATCACTTGCAGGGCGTCCGGCTCGTAACCGCCCGCACGCGACTCGAGCAGTGCGCGCCACTCCGCCAGCAACAGTGGCGACAGCCCCGGATGCAGCCGACGCCACGCCTGCCCGGCCAGCAGCGGTGCTAGCCAGGCCTGCACGGCGTCGCCACCAAAATGGGCCCAGTACAACGTCCAGGGCTGACCCACATCGGCGGCATAGGCATGGGCCACCCCCGCGGGCAGCAGCACGGCGTCGCCGGGGCCGATGGGCTGGCGCTGGCCGTCGACCTCCAGCCAGCCTCGGCCCTGCACGCAGTGCATCAGCAGATGATCTTCGTGCTCGGCGCGGCTACGCTGCATGGCGTGGCCAATGGCCTGCACGTACTGGCCGACGGCCTCTGGATGGCAGTCGCGGCTGCGCACATCGGCCGCCAGCAGCCCGAGGGCAAACGGCGGAATGACATAGCGCCGGCTGGCACTATCCAGTGCCCAGGACGACAGCAACGGCATGGCAGACAAACTCCTTGGGGCGGGTGAAGCCGCTGGACCACTTCATGGCCGACTCTTGGCCGTTCTTGGCCGTTCTTGGCCGATGGCGGCAGCCCCTCAGCCTTAAGCGGGGTCAACGACGGTCGGGTTATCCCGTGGCGCTTCAAAAGGCAGTGCGCTGGTGGCACACAGGCCAAAGGCGGCGACCACGGGCTTTTGTGGGCGGGCTACCCGATCAGGCGGCACGCCCCTCATCGAAAACGCCAAGATAGTCCACCTGCCGGCCAAGATATGCAATTTCACAGCCGCTGCTGTGGTGATACAAAAACAACATCCTCCCAAACAGGCCGCCGGCGCCGTTCCGCTGCCGGCCATCACGACGCGAGAGCCCGACCATGACCGCCCCCCGCATCCCGCTACTGCTCGAAGGCCAGTTCCAGGCCAGCGCCGCCACACATACGCAAGCCGTGCGCAATCCGGCCACGCAGGAAGTGCTGGCAGAAGTGCCCTTTGCCACCGCCGACGAAGTCGACCGCGCAGTAGCGGCGGCAAAAGAAGCCTTCAAGAGCTGGCGCGAAGTGGCGCCGCCGCAGCGCGCCCGCGTCATGCTCACTTTCCAGCACTTGCTGAAAAAGCATCACGACGAGCTAGCGGAAATTCTGGCCAAAGAAACCGGCAAGACATTTGCGGATGCCAAGGGCGATGTCTGGCGCGGCATCGAGGTGGTCGAGCACGCCTGTAATGTGTCCAGCCTGTTGATGGGCGAGACGGTGGAAAACGTGGCCGGCGGCATCGACACCTATTCGCTGGTGCAGCCACTGGGCGTGTGCGTGGGCATCACACCGTTCAACTTTCCGGCCATGATTCCGCTGTGGATGTTTCCGCTGGCCATCGCCTGCGGCAACACTTTCGTGCTCAAGCCGTCCGAGCAGGACCCGATGACGCCAACGCGTATCGCCGAACTCTTTCTTGAAGCCGGCGCACCGAAAAACGTGCTGCAGGTGATTCACGGCGGCCAGGATCAGGTCAACCAGTTGCTACGCCATCCCGATGTGCACGCGATTTCGTTTGTGGGGTCTGCACCGGTGGCCGAGCACATCTACCGTACCGGCACCGCACACCTCAAGCGTGTGCAGTGTTTTGCCGGCGCCAAAAACCACATGGTGGTGATGCCCGACGCGCAGCCGCAGCAAGTCGTGAATAACCTGATCGGTGCGTCGTGTGGTGCCGCCGGCCAGCGCTGCATGGCCATTTCCGTGGCCGTTCTGGTAGGTAGTGCGCGCGAGGTGATTCCGCATCTGGCCGCCTCGTTCCGCGAGCTGCGCCCCGGCGTGTGGGACGACAGTGGCGCCGCCTACGGCCCGGTCATCTCGGCAAAAGCCAAAGCGCGCATCCAGGACCTCATCCGCCAAGGTAAAGAAGAAGGCGCGGTCTGCGCCTTCGATGGCAGCGATTGCACCGTGCCGGACTATCCGCAGGGCAACTGGGTCGGCCCCACGCTGTTCACCGGCGTCACACCAGAGATGACGATTTACCGCGAAGAAATTTTCGGGCCGGTGCTGCTGGTGATCGAAGTGGAAACACTCGCCGAGGCGATTGCCCTCATCAACGCCAACCCTTACGGCAACGGCTGCTCCATCTTCACCGCCAGTGGCGCGGCGGCACGCAAGTTCCAGCACGAAATCGAAGTCGGCCAAGTCGGCATCAACGTGCCGATTCCCGTCCCTCTGCCCTTCTTTTCCTTCACCGGCTGGAAGAAGTCTTTCCTGGGCGACCTGCATGCCTACGGCAAGCAGGCGGTGCGTTTCTACACCGAAACCAAGACCGTGACCGCGCGCTGGTTCGACGAAGACATCGAGCACCCGCACGGCCCCAACATGACCATCCAGTTGAAATGATGCCTGTCGAGCAGAACCAGCCTGTGGATGATGCATACCGCGGCCGGCGGATAAACGCGCAATGACCTGTGCACTGCAGCAACTGCAGATTCAGGAGCGGATGCAGATGCAGATGCAAATTCACCCGCACCACCCACAAGGAAAACAACCTGTGGGAGCGGCTTCAGCCGCGAAGCAGAAGAAAAATTGCCAACACCTTTTCGCGGCTAAAGCCGCTCCCACCAACCCCGGGAACAAGTGATGGCAGCAGTGGATGTACTCTCGACGGCAAGAGTAGATGGATTTGCAATGACTTGTGCGGATGCAGCAACAACTGCGGATTCAGGTACAGATTCAGGTGCGGATGCGAATTCATCCGCACAACCGAAAAGGAAAACAACCTGTAGGAGCGGCTTCAGCCGCGAAGCAGAAGGTAAATTGCCAACACCTTTTCGCGGCCAAAGCCGCTCCCACCCACCACGGAAACCGCCATGCACTTTGAACTGAGCGATGACCAAAAGGCATTTGTGGACGTGGCGCGCGATTTCGCCGAACGCGAACTTGCGCCCAATGCCGCGCGTTGGGATGCGGAACATCACTTTCCGGTCGACGTCATCCGCCGCGCGGCCGCGCTCGGCTTTTGCGGCATTTATGCCGATACAGACGCCGGCGGCATGGGGCTCTCGCGTCTGGACGCCGCGTTGATTTTCGAGCAGCTCTCGCAAGGCTGCACCGCCACGGCGGCCTACATCACCATCCACAACATGTGCACGGCCATGGTCACGCGCTTCGGCAATGCCGCACAAAAAGCGACGTTTGGTGAAAAGCTCACCCGCGGCGAATGGCTGGCCAGCTACTGCCTGACCGAGCCCGGCGCTGGCAGCGATGCCGCGGCGCTGAAAACGCGCGCCACGCGCGACGGCAACGACTATCTGCTCAACGGCAGCAAGATGTTCATTTCCGGCGCGGGCGCTACCGACATCCTCATCGTCATGGCGCGCACGACCGACAACGGCGCACGCGGCATCTCCACGTTTATCGTGCCGGCCAGCATTCCCGGCATCAGCTTCGGCAAGAACGAAGAAAAAATGGGCTGGAATGCCCAGCCTACGCGCGCCATCACCTTCGACAACGTGCGCATTCCATCGGCGCTGCGGATTGGTGAAGAAGG
>JAUXNL010000471.1 GCA_030684415.1 Moraxellaceae bacterium
ATCGCGGGCTTTTTTGTGGCCGAAATACAGCTTATCCCATCAGGTGATTCGCATACTGCTCGCGCAGTGGCACCTTGTGCAGTTTGCCGGTAGCGGTGTGTGGCAAGTCCGCCACAAAAATCACATCATCCGGCAGCCAGAACTTGGCGATGCTCTTGCTGACAAACTCCAGCAGCTCATCTTTAGTGGCAGTAGTGCCGTCTTTCAGCACAATCAGCAGCAGCGGGCGCTCATCCCACTTCGGATGTGGCACACCGATGACACAGGCCTCTTTCACGGCCGCATGGCCAACGGCAATGTTTTCCAGATCAATCGAGCTGATCCATTCACCACCCGATTTGATGACATCCTTGCGGCGGTCAACAATCTGCATGGTGTTGAGCTCATCCAGTGTGGCGACATCGCCCGTATCAAACCAGCCATCCACAAAGGCCGAGCGGTCATCGCTCTTGTAATAGCCGCTGGTAATCCATGGGCCACGAACGAGAAGGCGGCCGAAAGCTTTACCGTCGCGTGCAAGCTCTCGTCCTTCGTCGTCGACGATTTTCAGGTCGACACCGTAAATCGGACGGCCTTGCTTGAGCTGGCGCTTGTAGCGCTCTTCTTTCGGCAGCGCCATCATTTCGGTGGTCGGGCCGTTGACGGTGCCGAGCGGGCTCATCTCGGTCATGCCCCAGGCATGGATCAGGAAGGCATCGTGCTTTTCATCGAAGGCGCGAATCATGGCCAGCGGAGCGGCCGAGCCCCCCACCACCACATGCGAAACGCTGTGCATCTTGGCGTTGATGCTGTCGAGATAATTGAGCAGGCCCAGCCAGACGGTAGGTACGCCCAGCAGCAGCGTGGCTTGCTCGCCATCAATCAGCTCATGCAGGTTTTTGCCGTCGAGACCGGCACCCGGCAGTACAAGTTTGCAGCCCGACATTGCTGCTGCGTAGGGCGTACCCCAAGCATTCACATGGAACATGGGCACAACGGGCAAAATGACGCTGTCACGACCGATATTGAGCGCACCCGAATGCAGGCTGGCCCAGGCATGCAGCACCGTAGAGCGGTGCGTGTAGAGCACGCCTTTCGGATTGCCGGTGGTGC
>JAUXNL010000490.1 GCA_030684415.1 Moraxellaceae bacterium
GGCCTGCGCGGCAATGACGACATCGCGGCGCAGGCCATGACGCCGCGCAAACGCATCGGAGACGAGCAGCGCGGCGGCCGCCCCGCAGGTCGGCGGGCAGGCCATGGAACGGGTCATGACGCCCGGCCAGAGCAGCTTCCCGTTCATGACCTCTTCGGTCGAGACCACCTGCCGGAACAGCGCCAGCGGATTGTGGGCGGCATGGCGGCTGGCCTTGGCGCGGATCTTCGCGAAGGTTTCCATCTTCGTGCCGTACTTGCGCATATGGCTCTGGCCCGCGCCCCCGAAATAGCGCAGCGCCAGCGGCAGCTCGACATCTACCAGCGCATCGGTGACGGCGTCGAAATCCTCGAAAGGGCTGGGGCGGTCGGTAAAGACGCTGCCGATGGCGCCCGGGTTCATCTGCTCGAAGCCGACCGCCAGCACGCAGTCCGCCACGCCACTCGCCACCGCCTGCCGCGCTAGGTAGAGCGCCGTAGAGCCGGTGGAGCAGTTGTTGTTGACGTTGATGATGGGAATGCCCGTCATGCCCAGCGGGTACAGGGCCTTCTGCCCGCAGGTGGAGTCGCCGTAGACATAGCCGGCATAGGCATGCTCGACCTGGGCGTAGTGAAGGCCGGCATCGTCCAGCGCCAGCCGGGCCGCCTCGGCGCCCATCTCGTGATAGGGCCGGTTCTGGCCGGGCTTTACGAACGGAATCATGCCGACGCCGGCGACAAAAACCCTTTGCTGACTCATTTCCGACATCCCCGCCGACCATTTGGCCGAATGACCAAGATCGCGATGCTATTGGTCGTTCGTCCAAGGTGTCAAGAGGCTGCCGCGGGTCACGCCCCCTGACGGAGGGGGGAATGGACCGGCCCGGCAACCCCGCGCCCGCCGCGGGTCGCCATCACCCGGGGGCAGGGGATTGCCAGGACAGTTCACGCAGGGGGCGTCATTGCGAGATGGAAATTACCTTTACCGAGCCATCCAGCTGACTTTTGTCGATATAAGAGATTGCACCGGGCGTTGACGCGACCACGGCCTTCACATCCGCAGGCTTGACTTCGCGGGGCGGGTTGGCCTTGCCGGTGAAAATCATGCGCGCCCAGTACTTGTCGACCTGTTGGGGTGACTTCTTCAACACTGTCTGGTTGAACTGATCCTTGCTGGGGCCGCTGACATCAACGGCTATGGCCTTGATGCCATTTGGCAGCTCCGCGGACTGGCCAAAGAAAAGACGGCTCAGCGCGCTCTGCGGCAGGCTGACAACATTAACACCGGGATGGGCAATCACGACCAAGTCGGCCTGCGCGGATGCCGCCAGCAAAACAAGAGCCGGGCCCAGAAATTGACGAATACTCATGATCACCCGTCCTAAAATGCCGTGTTGATATTGACGGTGATGACTTCGGTGCTTTCGTCATCGCTCAAGGTCCCGGACGCGGGGCCGCTGCCTCCCGGCGCAAAGTAGAAAAAGCCCGGCGTATTGTGGAAGGCCGTCACGTGGTCCACCTGCATTTTCAGGCTGGTTCGCCGGCTGATGTCGTAGCGCGCGCCAAGCGAATAGGAGGTCTGCTCTTTCTCTATGCCGCGACAAACCGACTCGGCCACCGCCGGTGAAGCCGGCCCCATGGTCGGAGAGTAGAACCGGGTCAGTTCCCCGCGACACTCATCGCCCTTCACCGCATTGCTTTTGCTGAACATGGCAT
>JAUXNL010000495.1 GCA_030684415.1 Moraxellaceae bacterium
GCCGTGTCGTGATTCCTCATGCCATCGCCATGGTGGTGCGTGTGCTGAATCGCGCGGCTGACCGTTTCTGATTCTGATGCTCAAGTGTGCCGCCTCCGGGCGGTGCCTCTCTCCTTGAAGTGAGCTCTTGGCGACCCCCGACAGGTGGTCGCCTTTTTTTTGCCGGTGGCGCCGGTGGAGTGACAGGGTCGGGCAGGCTCAGCCTATGCTGCCGGCCATGAGTTGCTTGTCTGGATTGTCTGTCAGCACTGCCTGTCAGAACTGTCTGTCTGGACGGCTTGTTTGATTACCCGTCTGTGATGCTTGTCTGGCTGCCAGCCTGTGCGTGGGGAAGTTCCGATGTTGCGAGTCCTGCTGTTGATTGCTTTGTTGCCGATGCTGCCTGCCCAAGCGGCGCCGCGTCATGATCTCGACGACCCGCAACTGGCGGCGATTGTCGATGGTGAGCCGATCTCGCAGCGCGCTATCACGCTGATGCATGCGGTGGCGCAAAAACGCCGTCCGGAAACCACCGTGCCCGAAGTCATTCTCTCGGTGGTCGAGGATCGGCTGGTGGCCCGCGAGGCCCGCGCGACGTATCCCGAGTCGGCCCTGATTTCCAACAACAAAGTTGGCTATGCGCCGGCCATCCAGATACAAGAGCGGTTGGTGGCGAATTTTCAGGCCATGTTTGCGCGCGAAATTGCACTGGCGGTGCATGCAGAAAAAGGCGGCAACCTGAACGGCATCGTCACGCGTCGTCGCCCGGTGTTGCCGGCAGACTGGCAGGCGGTATTCGGCAAACCACGGCTGCTGCTGGAATTGAGTCTGGATGAGGCCGGCCGCAAAGCCGCCGCCGCGCATGTTGTGCTGGCCTACCGGCTGGGCGGACAGAACGGCACGGTGACGCTGCTCGATGTTTACAGCGCGCAGCATGTGCAGGGCCGCAATCGTCTGCATGCACGCGACTCGGCTTTTGCGATGGAGCAGGCGCAGCAATTGCTGGAGCGGCGCTATGTGCTCGACTGGGTGCAGCATCGCTCCGGCGTGTCCGCTGCCGATTACCAGACGCTGACGCGTGCCGTAGAAGACCGGCTGGTGCGCGAAGGCTGGACCAACGTCATCGGCGTCACCTCCGACATCCATTCCGACAATGCCCATCTGAAGGCGCTGGCCGCGGCCGTGACGCCGGCTGAAGTCGAGGCGTTCTACAACGCCAACAAAGAGCAGTTCATCCGTATCGAGCGGGTACGGGCGCGGCATATCCGTCTGGCCGATTTTGAAGCGGCCAATCGTGCCTATGCACGACTGCAGAAAGGTGAGGATTTTTCAGCATTGGCCCGCGAAGTGTCGCTGGCCGACAGCGCCGCGAAGGGCGGTGAGCTGGGCTGGATAGAGCAGGGCGACCGTATCGTGCCGTGGATTGAAAGCATCGCGTTTGTGCAGAAGCCGGGCACCGTGTCGCGCCCCTTCCGCAGCCCCGGGGTAGCGGGTGGTGCAAGTGTCTGGGAAATCCTGCTGGTGGACGAACGTATCGAGGGCTATCAAGCGGTCGACAGCGAGTCGGTGCGCTATGTGGCCGGGCAGGCTGTGGCCAAACAGAAAGCGCTGGCGCAGTACCACGAAACGCGTGAGCGCCTGTTGCGCACGACCGACATCCGGCTGAATCCGGCCTTGTTTGATAGTGCGGACAAGCCAGCCGCAGGAGTCGCGCGATGAAGCGCTATCTGGTGCCTGTGTTGGCGGGGGTGTTGGCGAGTGTGTTGCTGGTAGGTGTGGCGCTGGTGTTGTGGTGGCTGCGTGCGGATGAGCAAGTGGTGCCCGTGGCCGGCCATGCGCCAGCGGACATCACGTCAGCGCCCTTGATAGATCAGAGTGGGTTGCCGGTGCTTGCGCCCGAGCTGCCAGACTCGCGTGATGATGTGGCGTTGCCGGAACCGGAAACGCCGGTGGCAGATCCGGTGGAGTCCCTGCGCCTGGCGCGCTTGCAGGGCGATGCCCGGGCACCGGCGGTGGTGCGCAGTCCTGAGCCGGAGCCGCCCACACCAGAAGAATTGGCCGACCCGCAGGCGTACCAGCGCTACGAGGCAAGGCAGAACGCGCGGCTTTACCGTGATTACGTCAAGGCGGCGGATGCAGAAGTCCCCAAATTGCGGCAGCAGATCAGCGAGGCGCAAGCCAAGGGCTTGTCGCCCGAGCAGCTTCGCGAGGGCGAAGAAAAGCTGCGTCGTATTGAAGCCATGCGTCAGCAACTGGAAGCCGACAACCCCGGGCTGATGGCGCCCTGATCGCCTGCGGCTCTCCGTCCGGCGCCGACATGCGGTGGTCCGCCGGGCTTTCGTGTGATGGATAAATCGGTCGGGGTTTTCTATAGTCCGGACAGCGCTGCATCAGTCGTGATGCCCGTCAATAACAAGAATGTTTGCGCACATGTCCACATCCTCTTCTGAAAACCTGGGTCACATCTCCGTGCCCGCGCTGCAGCAGTATGTCCGCAGCGCGGAATCCTGTGGTCTGGTGCGGGAAAAAGTGCTGGCCGAAGCCGGCGTGCAGCCCGAGCAATTGGTCGACAACAATGGCCGCTTGCCGGGCGAGGTGCTGCAGCGCTTGCTCGAGTACGTGCTGCCGCGGTGTGGCAATCCGCTGTTCGGTTTGCAGACATCGCAGTTCATCCAGCCGGGCTCCTACAGCGTCATGGGCTATATCGCGATGACCAGCAATACGCTGGCCGAAGCCGTCACCCGCATGCCGCAGTACGAAAAGCTGGTGGGGGACATGGGCACTTCCACCATCGAGCATGAACCCGGCATGGTCGTGGTGCGCTGGAATTGCCGCTTCCGCGACCCGCTGGTGCGCCGCCACATCATCGAAAACGTGCTCGCCTCGTGGACCACCTATTCGCGCTGGATGGCCGACTCTCCTGATCTTTCTCCGCTGGCCGTGCGCTTTGAACATGACGCACCGGCGGACCGTTCGCTGCTCAAGCATTACCAGCATATTTTCCGCTGCCCGGTGTATTTTGGTCAGCCCATGTCGGGCCTGGTGGCCTCTCCGCAGTTATTCGAGTACCCCTTGCGCTCGCCGGATGCCACGCTGCGCGAAACCCTTGAGCAGCATGCGCAAAGCACGCTGGCCGCACTGAAAGAAAAATATTCGCTGGCCGATCAGGTGCGCTCCCTCTTGCGCGCCATGCTGGCCGACGGCTCACCCCGCAAAGAGTTTGTGGCCGATCAGATGGGCATGAATGTGC
>JAUXNL010000499.1 GCA_030684415.1 Moraxellaceae bacterium
TGGCGATGCCGCCGAGCGACGCGCCGATCAGCACGGGCTTGCGCGCAAAGCCGGCGGCCAGCGTCCGCACATCCTCAGCGAAGCGCTCGATCGGATAGCGCCCATCGGGCGACCAGCCACTCTCGCCATGGCCGCGAAGATCGGCCGCAACGGCGTAATAGCCGTGACCGGCAAGCACCGCCGCCGTGCCCTTCCACGCGTGCCGGGTCTGTCCGCCGCCATGCAATAGCAGCGCCGGCGGATCGTCCGGGCGGCCCCAGGCATCGGCGGCAATCTGCACGCCGTCCGCCATGGCGAAACGCAAGGGCGTCGAGGCGAGAGAGGAAGAGGAGGGAGTGGTAGCGGACGAAGCGATCTCCATGTCAGGCCACCTTCGCGGCGCGCGACGGCTGTTCGAGCGCCTTTTCGATGAGGCTGAACAGCCGCCCACAGGCGGCGAGGTCGGCCGGGGACGCGGCGGCGAGCAGCCGCTGCTGGACACCGTCGCTGATGCTGGTCACGCGGCGCTGTAGCTCGCGCCCCGATGGGGTGAGGTAGATGCCGCGGACGCGACGGTCGCTCTTGTGCTCGCGCCGCTCGATCAGGCCCCGCCGTTCGAGATTGTCGAGCAGCCGCACGAGCGAGGGGCCTTCGAGGCCGAGCGCCGCGGCAAGCTCGCTCTGCCGCACGCCGGCGCCCAGCCGGCCGACATAGGCAAGCGGCCGCCATGTCGCCTCGGTCAATCCGTAAGCGGCAAGCTCACTGTCCACGAGTTGCCTCAGCCGCCGTGAAATGCGCGTCGCGCGGAATCCGAAATCCAGCGCGGCGATCTTCCTGCCCTTCTCCATGGATAATGGATAGCAAGCTACCTATCAATTATCAATGCACTGACATCGCTATAATTGGCGCGCCTGTTTTGTCGATCATGCTCAGTCTTGTAGACCTACTGAAAACTCGAGCTCCTGTGTCATCAGGCTGCGGGTGCCGCTTCACCTGCTCAAGCGAGGCGATGCTCGAGAGAAGCTACGAGCGCTTCGCGCGGTTCGCCCGAGTCTCCGCCCACTGCTGATCGCTCCAGGTGAGGAGGTCTTCGACGCCGGAGGTGCGTAGATGCTGGCCACCGTCGATAGCGATCATCTCGCCGTTGATATATCCGGCTTGGTCCGAAACCAGATAAGCGGCCAAGTTGGTAAGTTCCTCTGGATTGCCAACCCGACAAAGCGGGTTCTTCATTGTAATACTGGCAGCACTCTCACGCTCAGCGGGGTAGAGACGTTCCCAAGCACCGGGAATGGGAAAGGGACCGGGGGCGAGTGCGACGCTTCGTACCCCGCGTGGTCCCCACTCGACCGCAAGAATACGCGTCATGGCGAGTACTGCCGACTTTGACATCGCCGAAGGGACCGTGAAAGCACGGCCTGTGCGCGTCGATGTCGAGAGTATGCTCAGCACCACGCCTTTGTCTGCGTTCTCAATCCAACGTCGACCCGCGGCTAACGTGCAGTACAGCGCACCATGCAAAGTCGTGGCCAAGATCGTGTCGGCAGCCCCAAAAGACAACTGATGCGTCTGGGCAATGAAGTTGCCGGCCGCGTTATTGACGAGGACGGACAAGGGCCACTTTCCCAGATCGTACTCATCATCTCGTCGACAGCGGCGCTAACCCGGATGTCGCAGAGCACGGGTGTGACCTTGCCTCCCGTATCCTTCGCCATAGACTCGGCGGCGGAGTGAAGCGTGTCGCGACGCCGGCCGCAGATGAAGAGTTCCGCGCCGAGTTCCATGAAGCGCCGCACCATTGCCGCACCGAGGCCGGACCCGCCACCGGTCACCAGAATGCGCTTACCGGCGAGAAGGCCGCCCCTGAACATGGCATGGTCTCCCGAGTGGACTGGTATGGATCAACGCAGTTGTTCGACAAGGATCAATTCGCTGCGAGGACAGACATGGCTGGAGCAATGCGGATATGCTAACGATATCAAGGAATCGTACGTTTGAAGTGTTAAGCTGCTCGATACCCCGAGCTTCTCGATCGGGATGCCGTCAATGTCCCGCCGCGCATCACATGGCCCGGCAGGGGGCGCCCAACAACTTCCTCGGCAATCCAGGCTGCTTCGACGAG
>JAUXNL010000502.1 GCA_030684415.1 Moraxellaceae bacterium
CCATCCGGGTGGGTCATGGCATCAGGTTGCTTGCACAGTTCCAGCAGGGTGCCGGCCACGCGGCCGGTGACGTCCAGAAAGGCCAGGTCACCCACCTTGCGGGTAGTGGCGCGCAGGCGGCCTGCCAGCTGGGCGGAGAGCGCAAAAATGAGGCCGGCATCCTGGCGCGCCAGCTCCTTGAATTTGGGATAGCTGATTTCGGCGACTTCGCAGAGGCTTTTGGCCTTGATCCAGGCAGAGCGCACGGGCTTGTCTTCGAACAGGCCCATTTCGCCGAAGAAGTCGCCGGCATTCAGGTAGGCGACGACCATTTCCCGGCCCTCATCGTCTTCGATGACCACGGAGACGGAGCCGGAGGTAATGAAATAAAGCGTGTCGCCTGCATCACCGGCATAGATAATCGTGCTGCGCGCCGGGTATTTGCGGCGGTGGCACTGATCCAGAAAGTTGTCGATGTTAGGGACGTGGGCGTTGACCGGCAGTCGGGCCATGCTGGCTTCCTCTTATGCCGTTATCGTTATATCGCCCGAACATAGCACAGCTTTTCTGGTGTATTAAACGCGGGTGGTGTGAAATTGCGCCGGTTTCTGACACTTCTGGTCAGGCGGCTTGTACAGGGGATGAAATGAAAGCCAGAGTGAAGTGGGTCGAGGATGTCACCTTTGTGACCGAGTCCGGCAGTGGGCACGCGGTGGTGGTGGATGGTGCGCCAGAGTACGGTGGCCGCAATCTGGGGCCGCGTCCGATGGAGTTGCTGCTGATGGGCATGGGGGGCTGCACGGCGTTTGATGTGGTCACCATCCTGAAAAAAGCACGTCAGGACATCACCTCTTGTGAGGCGGTGCTGGAGGCTGAGCGTGCAGATGGCGTGCCGGCCGTGTTCACGAAAATTCATGTGCACTTCATTATCAAGGGGCGTGAGTTGCGTGAGCCTCAGGTGAAGAAAGCAGTGGATCTGTCCGCCGACAAATACTGTTCGGCGTCGATCATGCTGGGGCAGGCGGGCGTGGTGATCACGCATGATCATGAAATCATCAATGACTGACCGCGGTTGCTGTCGCCGGAGAGAAAAATGAAACGTGTTCTTGTGCTGGGCGCGATGCTGTTGCTGGCGGGATGCCAGGGCTTTGCCACCAGTACGGCGGTGGAGTCGGTGCAGAGCCAGCCGGCGTCGCCAGCAACCCTGAAAAAAATCCTGATTCTTGGCGTGAATACCACCGATGAGTTGAGGCTGGCATTGGAGCAGGCGTTTGTGCGGCAGCTGGCGCCGGCCGGGCATGAGGTCATTCCGTCGGCCGCCTGGTATCCGGACGGCAAGCTGCCAACCCGTGACGTGATTGCTGAACGCGTCCGGGCTGAGGGAGTGACGGGTGTGCTCATCACGCGCCTGGAGGGGTATCAAGAGATTCCCGTGAAGGAAGCGCCGGCCCTCGTGCTTTTTACACCATCACGGTCCGCCGATACGCGCGTCGGCTGGTATCAAGATCCCTGGATGCAGGCGCTGGACCGGAGTGTGGCGGACCGGGCGCCGTTGGTGGAGCGTCAGGCTCAGGTGGTAACGCGTCTTTATGATGTGACGTCGGGGCAGGTGGTATGGGAGGCGCACTCGACAACCGTGCTTGAAAAAGGGCTTGAGCGCGATGCCAACGGTTTTGTCACCGCGATTGTCCGCAGTCTGCGAAAGAGCGGTTGGCGCTGAGGCCACAGTCGGTTGGCCATGCGCTGCCGAGTGGACGACTGAGCTGAAAACAAACGGCGCCGTAAGGCGCCGTTTGTTTGTGCGGACTTTTTCAATGATGCCGCTTTAGCCGTTTGCTGAGAAATACTCCTCCGTGCAGTGGCATGCCCCCAGACAGGGCGCTCCTGAGCTTGTCGAATGGCTCAGGCCAATTCCGCGCTGTCTCAGAGCCGATAGGCCGTGCGCGTCATGACGCCAGCGACCACCGCCATCAGGCTCTTTACCGGCGCGGGCAGATCGGCCGCACCGGCACCAATCGCCATTTGCATATGTTCGGCTTCGTCGTGATGCATTTGCTCAAGAATGGCGAGGGTTTTTTCATCGCGCAGCGGCACGCGTGTCATGTGGCCCTGCAGGTGATCGCATACCTGACGCTCGGTTTCCGCCACAAACCCCAGGCTCCATTTGTCACCGGCGAGCCCGGCCGCGGCACCAATGCCGAACGACATCGCATACCACAGCGGATTCAGGTAGCTGGTGTGTGAGCCGAGTTCGGTGACGCGGCTTTCGCACCACGCCAGATGATCTTCTTCTTCGCGGGCGGCGCGTTCCATTTCCGCGCGTATTTCGGGCAGTTTTGCGGTCAGTGCCTGCCCCTGATACAGCGCTTGCGCGCACACTTCGCCGGTGTGATTCACACGCATGAGGCCGGCGACATGCTGGCGTTCGTGGTCATCCAGTGCGGGCTCGGCGTGAGGCGAAGCGGGTGTCGGGCGCTGTGCCTGCGTGGCATGGGGTGCCACCGTGCGCAGGGCCCTGTCGGCCTCCTGGATAAAGCGGTCAATCAGTGAGTAACGACGCATGTCAGTCTCCTGCCGGATGTGGCGGCCATCAGCCGGGCGGCCAGCTCATCTGGCGGCCCGCCAGCAAATGCAGGTGGATATGGAAGACGCTCTGGCCACCGTTTGCGCCGCAATTCATGACGAGACGGTAGCCGTCATCGGCCAGGCCCAGCTCGCGGGCGATGGTGGTGGCGGTGCTCATCATCTCGCCGAGCAGGGCACTTTCGCCCTGCGGCACGTCATTGAGCGTGCTGAAGTGCACTTTGGGAATGATGAGCACATGCACGGGGGCCTGCGGGAACAGGTCATGGAACGCGATCAGGCGTTCGTTCTCGAAAACGGTTTTTGCCGGAATGTCGTGCGCGGCAATCTTGCAGAAAATGCAGTCCATCGATGAAAGCTCTCCGGAGGGCGGCAGTGGGGGCGTGCTCAGGGTTTGCTGGCGCCCAGTAACGTCGCCAGCGGGACATAAGGCCCCAGCGGCACAAGATCATAGGCGATAAGGCCGGCGCGGCTCAGCGGCAGCGACTCTACCAGTTTTTCCGCCTCCTCCAGACTGGCGACTTCGAGAATGAAAACGGCGCCGGGGCGATCCTGGCGGAAGTACCACTCGCGCACATGGCCGGCCAGGTAAAGGTTGACCACGGCGCGCACTTCTTCATTGAGGCGGGCCTTGACCTTGCTCTCGGTGGTGCCCGGCAGGATACGGTCCATGGCCAGCACCAGTTTCGGGGTGCTGACCATAGGGGCCGCGCCTTGTGTGCCTGCGGGCTCTGCGCTGACGGCGGCTGTCATCAGCAGGCTGGCGAGCAGTATCAGCATTCTCATGGGCAACTCCTTTTGGCGCGGCTCGGTGATGAGGCCTTGTGCTTGGGTCTTGTGCTTGGGTCTTGTGATAGGGCCTGTGATGGTGCCTTGGGGTAAGGCAGCGCAGACAAGCGCTGCCGTCGGGCGCAGACGAAGAAGAGTCCATGCGCAAATCCTGCCGGCACTCTATAATGCGCGCCCTGTCTTGTCGCCGCTGTCTGCTCCCATGTCTTTGCCTGCCCCGACCCCTCCCGTCAAGCGCCGTGCCCTTGCCCTCATTTCGGGCGGGCTGGATTCATTGTTGGCGGTGCGCGTCATGCAAGAACAAGGCATCGAGGTCGAGGGCATCAATTTCTTTACCGGCTTTTGCGTCGAGGGCCATACCCACGCCATCCGCAAGCAGGCCCAGCAAAAGCAGAAGCGCAACAACGCCCTCTGGGCAGCCGAGCAACTGGGTATTCCTCTGCATATCGAAGATATTTCGGCCGAGTACAAAGACGTCGTGCTCAATCCGAAACATGGCTACGGCGCCAACCTCAACCCCTGTCTCGATTGCAAGATTTACATGGTGGGCAAGGCGGTAGGCTTTGTGAATCGCGCTCGCCAGTTTGCTGACGAGCACGGCTTCGACTTCATCATCACCGGAGAGGTGGTGGGCCAGCGACCCAAATCGCAGCGCGCCATGACCATGCCGATCATTGCCCGAGAGTCGGGTGCCGATGACTTGCTGCTGCGCCCGCTGTCGGCGCGCCATCTCGCGCCCACCAAGCCGGAGCGCGAAGGTTGGGTAGATCGCGAAAAGCTCTACGGATTCAATGGTCGCAGCCGCAAGCCACAGGTCGAGCTGGCCCAGAAATTCGGCTTTACGGACTGGGCGCAACCGGCAGGGGGCTGCTGCTTTCTGACCGATGAAAGCTACTCGCGCAAGCTGGCCGATCTGTGGGCGGCGCGTGGTGCACGCGACTATGAGCTCGACGACATCATGCTGCTCAAGGTAGGGCGCCATGTGCGCCCGGCGCCGAACTACAAGCTGATCGTCGGGCGCGAAGAAGGCGAGAACAACTTTCTGGAAGGCTATCGCCGCCAGTTCGACCACATCCGCATTCTTAGCCACAACGGCCCGCTGACGCTGGTCGACGGTAGTGCCAATGAGGACGAATTGCTGACGGCTGCGCGTATTGCCGGGCGCTTCAGTCAAGGGCGCGAGGCGGATGAGATCGAGGTCGAGATCGTGCGTCGAGATGGCGTTGCCCGCCAGCTCAAGGTCGTTCCCATGCCGACAGAGTCTGTGCCAGAGGCATGGTATGTCTGAGTCTGAAACACTTGTGCACCATCTTGATGCGCGTCGACTGTTGTGCCCCTTGCCGGTCATCAAAACGCAAAATGCGGTGAAGCAGCTTGCTTCGGGCACGATTGTGCAGGTAACGGCAACTGATCCCGGCGTCCTGCACGACATTCCGGCGTGGTGCCGGGTGCATGGGCACGAAGTGCTGCTGGCCGAAAAGAATGATGAAGAGGTGCTGGTGCGCCTTCTTGTCAACAAGAAGGGCTGATTGGCGCTGTTATGGTGCAGAATACGCTTTTGTGATTGTTTTTGGTGCTTTTGCGGGAGTCAAAAGCACCACCATGGCCCGTAATCCTTGCTGTTGGCGGGGTTTGCCGGTCTGGTATGCATTTTGCTCCCACCCGCGGCACGGTGTCTGTGAGCCCGCCTGCTGATGAGCAGGTGGCTGGCGGACGCGGCTAACCCTGATTGAACGCATGCTCCCGGAGAGAAAAACATGTCGAAGAAGACGCTTGGTCTGATCAAAGAACACGAGGCGAAGTGGGTTGATCTCCGCTTTACCGATACCAAGGGCAAAGAGCAGCACGTCTCTTTCCCGGCGGACACCGTCTCCGAAGAGACCTTCACCACCGGCAAGATGTTCGATGGTTCTTCCATCTCCGGCTGGAAGGGCATTGAAGCCTCCGACATGATCCTGCTGCCGGATGACGAAACCGCCTTCATGGACCCGTTCTTCGACGAG
>JAUXNL010000525.1 GCA_030684415.1 Moraxellaceae bacterium
TCGAACCTCGAATTCATCGATGATGATGGCCGTGTAAATGAAGTCGATCTGCTCGTTCTTACACCGGACGGCCTTGTTCTAGTCGAAATCAAGAGCCGGCCGGGAACAGTTCAGGGTGATCCCCATAGTTGGACTTGGATCACCGACGGTAGGCGATCGACTTACGACAACCCCCTGCTTCTAGCGAATCGGAAGGCCAAGCGCCTGAAGTCAGTCTTGAGCCGCCAGCCGGCCTTCGGACGAGGTGCCGCTCGGGTCCCTTGGGTTACGGAGGTGGTGTTCCTCTCGAAGATCCTCCAGGCACCAAGGATAGACCCCGGCACCGCTCGCCGCGTCTTCCTGTGCGGCAACCCGGGGAGCCCCGACGACGATGGCATCGTCGCCGCGCTCACAGGATCAGCCGACATTGGCTTCGGGCGCACCGGCACCGTGGATGCCGGCCTCAGCCGCGTGACAGCGAACGCGCTTGAGCAAGCAGGCATACGCCCGGCCGGGCGCAGCCGTAGGGTGGGCGACTACACGCTGGAGAGGCTCCTCGGCGAGGGGGAAGGCTGGCAGGACTTCGAGGCGAAGCACGCCAGCCTCGGCGTGGCTCGCAGGGTCCGCGTCTACCCCTACGCGCGCGCGGCTTCGCCGGAGGAGCGCGAGCGGCTCGGCCGGATGGCCGCGCGCGAGTTCCGCGTCCTCGAAGGAATCGAACACCCCGGCATCCTGAAAGTCTTCGACTTCCGCGACAGCGAGTTTGGGCCGGCGCTGATCTTCGAGCACGACCCCAAAGCCGAACGGCTGGACCGCTTCCTGAGCGCGCGGCTTTCCGGTCTCACCGCGGAGACCCGCCTCGCCCTGCTCCGGCAGCTGGCGGAAGCGCTCGGCCATGCGCATGGCCGGCGCTTGTACCATCGAGGGCTCGCTCCACAGAACATCCTGGTGCGCGGTGCTTCCGAGGGCGAGCCGCGGCTGCAGATCATGAACTGGCAGGTCGCATCGCGGGGCGAGGGAAGTCAAACCGCGTTCCCCG
>JAUXNL010000526.1 GCA_030684415.1 Moraxellaceae bacterium
GAGGGCATCGTCAAGAAGGAAGTGGATTTTGCGGCGGAAGTCGCCGAAGCGGCTGCTGCTGCTGCCCGCTAATCCTCAGCATGTACACAAAGGCCCCTTCATGGGGCCTTTTTTATGGCTGCCCGGGAAAAATGGCCGGCCATCCTGTAAGATGCCCGCACTTTACGTGGGGGGCTCAGAGAGGGCCTCCCCTCCACAAAGACACCAGAGTCCTGATATCAGGACCGCCGCCCGAGGACGCCATGGCTGACCGCAACCCCGCGCACAAACGTATCCTGCTCAAACTGTCCGGTGAGGCCCTCGCGGGTGAGGTGGAATTTGGTATTGACCCCAAGGTGCTGTCCCGCATTGCGCTGGAGATTGGTCAGTTGGTCGGTATTGGTGTGCAAATCGGCATTGTTGTGGGGGGGGGCAATCTTTTTCGTGGTGCGGCCTTGCAGGCAGCGGGTCTTGACCGCGTTGCCGGTGATCACATGGGGATGCTGGCCACGGTCATGAATGGTATTGCCATGCGTGATGCGCTTGAGCGCAACAACATCAAGACGAGGTTGATGTCGGCGATTCCCATGAGTGGCGTTGTCGATCATTACGACCGGCGCGCAGCGGTGCGCCACCTGCAAGGTGGCGACGTGCTGATTTTCGTGGCGGGTACGGGTAATCCTTTCTTTACGACAGACACCGCCGCCTGTTTGCGCGGTATTGAAATCAATGCTGACCTCGTCATCAAGGCAACCAAGGTGGATGGTGTTTACGATGCGGATCCGGTGAAGAATCCTGCCGCAGTAAAGTATGACTATCTTACTTTTGATGAAGTGCTTGATAAAAAGCTTGGTGTGATGGATCTCACTGCCATTTGTCTTTGCCGTGACCACAACATGCCGCTGACGGTCTTCAACATGAACAAGACAGGCGCACTGCTCAATTTGATGGTGGGCGAGGCTGAAGGCACATTGATCGGTACGGCGCCGCGCTGATTGCTGTTTCCACATTTGTCTTGAGGTCTGCGGAAGATAATCCGGCCAGTTGGCCCTCGTCGCCCCGCAGGCTTGAGTGGGACAAGAAACAAGGAGGCTTGACATGCTTAATGATCTTAAAAAAGACGGCGAAGTCCGCATGAGAAAAACCTTGGAGTCGCTTGAGCAAGGGTTTTCAAAAGTGCGCACTGGTCGTGCGCACCCGGCCATTCTCAAAGATGTGATGGTGCCGTATTACGGTGCTGATACCCCGCTGACACAAGTCGCGAATGTGGGTGTGGAGGATGCCAGAACACTGATTGTCCAGCCCTACGAGCGCAGCATGGTGGGGGCTATCGACAAGGCCATTCGCATGGCCGACCTTGGGCTTAATCCGATGTCTGGCGATGTCATTCGCGTGCCGCTGCCAGCTTTGACGGAGGAAACCCGTCGTGACATGCAGAAAATGGCGCGTGGAGAGGCCGAAAATGCCCGTGTGGCGATTCGGAATATCCGTCGCGATATTCTTGCTGACATCAAGGAACTGCTTAAGGAAAAGGAAATTTCCGAGGACGAAGAGCGCAAAGGCTCTGATGACGTCCAGAAGCTGACAGACAAGTATGTGGCTGAGGTTGACCGCATGCTGACGGCCAAGGAACAAGAGCTGATGCAGGTCTGATGATGGCAAGCGATGCCATCACCGCGGCACCTGATCTGGACGATGCCGTAGGCCTTTTGCCCCGGCATGTTGCCATCATCATGGATGGTAACAATCGCTGGGCGAAGCAGCGTGGGCTGCCCGGTAACGAGGGCCATCGAGCGGGTGAGGCCGCTGTACACCGGCTGGTGGAGCATGCTGCCCGTACCGGTATCGAAGTGCTGACGCTGTTCGCTTTTTCCAGTGAGAACTGGCGCCGGCCCGAGAACGAAGTGGCGGCGCTGATGCGGCTTTTTCTGGAGGCACTGGCGCGTAAGGTGCCAGAGTTGCATGAGAATGGCATCCGCCTGCGCTTCATGGGCGATCTTTCGGCGTTTTCTCCCGATTTGCAGCAGGGCATGGCGAATGCCATGAAGCTGACCACTAGCAATTCGCGCATGACGCTGGTGGTGGCTGTAAACTATGGCGGTCAATGGGACATGGCCAATGCGGCTCGTGTACTGGCGACGGAAGTGCGTGCGGGGCGCCTGCATCCAGATGACATCACCCCGGTACTGATGGGCCAACAAGTGCAGATGGCGGACATGCCGCCTGCAGACCTGTTGATCCGCACCGGCGGTGAAATGCGTATTTCCAATTTCCTGCTCTGGCAGGCCGCGTATGCGGAATTCTTTTTCACTGATGTCTTTTGGCCGGATTTTGATGCGGCTGCGCTGGATGATGCGTTGGCTGAGTATGCCGGCCGACAGCGTCGCTTTGGCCGGACATCCGAGCAGGTCGAGGCGGCCCGTCATGTCACCTGAACTTTTGCAACGCGTGATAACGGCGCTGATTTTGCTGCCAGTGGTTATCTGGTGCGTATTCTTTGCGCCGGACTCTTCAACGTTTGCGGCCTTCGCTGGCGCTATTGTGATTGTCGGGGCTTGGGAGTGGACGGCACTGATGGGTTGGAAGACTCATGCCCTGCGAGTGGTCTACGCGGCTGTTGTAGGGTTGGCATTGGTATCGTTTGCCGTGTTTCCGGTGCTACAGCCTTTGGTGCCGGCTCTTTATATGGCGGCAGTAGGCTTCTGGATGGTGGCGCTGCGCCTGGTACGAGGCTATCCGGGCAATACCGCGCTCTGGGCCCGTACGCCTTTGCTGGTACCAGTCGGGGTTTTGCTGTTGTTGCCGGCATGGTTGGGGCTGGTGTCGCTGCATGGCGCCTCGCACTGGTGGCTGATGTATCTTTTTGTGCTGGTCTGGGGCGCGGACACCGGCGCCTATTTTGCCGGACGTGCATTGGGTAAGCACAAGCTGGCGCCATCGGTCAGCCCAGCCAAAACGCTTGAGGGCATGGCGGGCGGTATTGCGCTGACCATGTTGGTGGCGCTCAGCGTTGCCTTTTATCTGGAGATCGCGGGGCTGCGGTTGCTGGCCTTCATCGGGCTTTCCTTGCTGACCGTATTGGCGTCGGTGCTGGGCGACCTTTTTGAGTCCATGGCAAAGCGTCATGCGGGGATCAAGGACTCCGGTACCCTGTTTCCGGGGCATGGTGGCGCACTTGACCGTATCGACAGCCTTACGGCGGCGGCACCTGTTTTTGCGATGGGTTGGTGGCTGGCAGGTGGTTTCTGAGCATGCAACGTCTGACCATCCTGGGGGCAACTGGCTCAATCGGCGCCAGCACACTGGATGTAGTGGTGCGTCATCCTGATCGATACGAGGTTTTTGCACTCACAGCCCGGCATCGGATTGATGAGTTGGCGGCGCTTTGTCGACGTTTTCAGCCGGCGGTGGCAGTGGTGATGACCCCGGCAGATGCGCAGCGGTTGCAGCAATTGATTGCCGGTCTGCGTACAAAGGTAGTCTGGGGCGATGAGGCCTTGTGCCAGGTGGCAGCAGCACCAGAGGTGGATGCTGTCATGGCGGCGATCGTCGGCGCTGCCGGCCTGTTGCCGACACTGGCAGCCGTGCGGGCCGGCAAGCGCGTGTTGCTGGCAAATAAAGAGGCACTGGTCATGTCGGGCGCTCTTTTCATGCAGGAAGTGGCGACGAGTGGTGCCACCCTGCTGCCCATAGACTCTGAGCACAATGCGATCTTCCAGTGTCTGCCGGCTGGTTATGGTCGCGATCCTCATGCGTCTGGTGTCGAGCGTCTGCTCTTGACCGCATCAGGCGGGCCTTTCCGTGAATGGACGCTGGATGCCATGCGGGCGGCCACTCCCGAGCAAGCCGTCAAGCATCCGAAGTGGTCCATGGGCCGGAAGATTTCCGTGGACTCAGCCTCGTTGATGAACAAAGGGCTTGAACTGATAGAGGCCTGTTGGCTGTTTGGTGTTGGCCCGGAGCGAGTGCAGGTAGTGGTTCATCCGGAAAGTATCGTCCACTCACTCGTGCAGTATGTGGATGGCTCTACGCTGGCCCAGTTGGGCAATCCGGACATGCGAACGCCAATTGCGCTGGGCCTGGCCTGGCCCGAGCGCATTCCGGCTGGGGTTCCCCCTTTGGAGTTGTTCGGCGCCGGGGCGCTGCACTTCGAGGAGCCAGATGAGCAGCGTTTCCCTTGCTTGCGTCTGGCTCGTGATGCCATGAGGGCCGGTGGTTGTGCCCCCGCCATGCTGAATGCTGCCAACGAAGTGGCGGTCGATGCTTTTCTGGAGGGCCGCATCCGCTTTACCGATATCCCGGTGATCATCGAACAGACACTTACAGAATTGCCAATGATGGCCGCAGATGCGCTCTCCACAATCCTTGCCGCTGATCGTGATGCCCGGGCCGTGGCGGCACGGCGGCTTTCTG
>JAUXNL010000528.1 GCA_030684415.1 Moraxellaceae bacterium
CCACAGGCTTGCGATGCAGATCCAGCCGACGCCAGGACAGCAGCTCGATGATCTCCGCCAGGGGGCCGATGCCGCCCGGCAGGACCACGAAGCCGTCAGACCGCTCGAACATGATCTGTTTGCGCTCATGCATCGAGCGCACGACGATCGTCTCGACGACGTCCAGGGCGCGCTCCCGGCTGGTGAGGAATTCAGGGATGATCCCCAGAACGCGCCCGCCGTCCTCGTGCGCCGCCCGGGCGCAGGCCCCCATCAGGCCCACTCCGCCGCCGCCATAGATCAGGCGACGACCCTCCGCGGCCAGGACGCGGCCAAACTCCGCGGCGTCGGCCAGCAGGGCAGGGGCCGCGGCGTCCGAGGAGCCGCAGAAGACACAAACAGACTCGATGCTGGGGGGCGAAGCGCCCATAGGGTGATGGCTCCGGAAATAGCTGTCGCCGCGCCTCGCAGGCCGGGAATCCGATTAGCTAGGGTCTGAGATGATGCGATTCAAGCAAACCTTCTTGGGACAGGCCGCCGGCGCGGTGTTGAGCCTTGTCCTGCTGGGCGCCTGCGGCGAGGGGCAGGTGGGCGCCGGCTCTCCTCTGAATCGCGAGCCTGCGAGGCCGTCCTCCTACCTTGCCCCACCAGCCGCTCAGGCCCTGCGCCCCCAGGCGGACGGGTTGACCCTGGCCGGCGTTGCGGCCCCCGGCGCGCGGGTGCGGCTGGCGACCCCACAAGGCGAGGTGCGGCTCACCGAGGCCGATGGCGACGGCGCCTGGACCATCTCGCTGGACGCCGACGCAACCCCGCAGATCTTCGGGCTGTCCATGATGCTCGGTGAGCGCACGGTCCAGGCCGAGGGCTATCAGCTGGTGTTGCCCGATGGGCGGCTGGTCCTGCTGCGGGCTGGGGCCGGCGCCGTGGTGGTCCAGGGCGCCCCCGAGCAAGGGATCGCGGCCTTCGACTTTGACGAGGAGGGGGGCGCAGTGGTCTCCGGGTTCGCCTCGCCGGAGGCGATTCTGTCGGTGAGGATTGACGGCCGCACCGTCTCCACCAGCGGCCGAACCGATGCAGCCGGCCGATTCATCCTGCCGTTCG
>JAUXNL010000099.1 GCA_030684415.1 Moraxellaceae bacterium
GCGGTGGATGTCACCATGCTGGTGTCCACTTCGCTCGGCATGATTGCCTTTCAGGACCCTTATAATGTCCGTCTGAGCATGGCGATTGTCGTGGTCTGTTTTTCGATTGTATTTGCGACGGGTATGCAACGGCTTTTACCGTGCATGCTGATTGCGCTGGCCACTTTTCTCATCACCATGGTCATCTCCCACAGGTTGGGATTGCAGGCGGGATTCTGGTCGTTCGCCATGCAGTTTGCCGTAGTGGTGGCGGGAATGATCCTGCTATGTCATTTCATGATGCGCGCACATCGCGTTGATTTCTTGCAGTCCGAGCTGCTGCTGCATGACAAGCAGCGGCTGTTGGAGTTGTCGGCCGAGCTGGCCGAGCTCAGCGAGCGCGATTCACTGACCGGTCTGGCCAACCGTCGCCGCTTTGACGCGCTGCTGGTCAGCGAGTGGGAGCGTGCCATGCGCCAGCCCTTGCCATTGGCGGTGCTGTTTGTCGATGTCGACTTTTTCAAGTCATACAACGACCACAAGGGCCATCAGGCGGGCGATGCCTGTCTGGCGGCGGTGGCAAAAATCCTGGAGGAGTCGCTGCGGCGACCTGCCGATCTGGTTGCACGCTATGGTGGTGAAGAGTTCATTGTGCTCCTGCCGGATACCGAGCCGGATGGCGCACTGGAGCTGGCGATGTTCATTCTGGAGCGCCTGCGCAAGTGCGCGATGCCCCATGAAACCTCGCCCTTCAAGATTGTCACGGCCAGCATCGGCCTCGCGGCGATGCCTCCCCTTGGTCGCAGTGGCCCGTCGGGCTTGTTGGCCGCCGCTGACAAGGCGCTGTATGCCGCCAAGGCGGCTGGGCGCAATCGTATCGAGGTGGCCGTGCCCGATGCCGCGACCGGCGAACTCCGGCTATCTGTCTGATCGCGCCCGGATTTCCTGTCCGGGCTATGACTGAGCAGGGCAGTCAGGATGACGGATGCCCTTTTCCTGCAAACTGGTAGAATGCGCGCCGGTTTCCCCCTATACCCCGACCCCGCGCGAGATTTCCTCCATGTCCGGCATCAAGAAAGTCGTGCTTGCCTATTCCGGCGGCCTCGATACCTCGGTCATCGTCAAATGGCTGCAAGACAACTACCACTGTGAAGTCGTCACCTTTACCGCTGATATCGGTCAGGGCGAAGAAGTCGAGCCGGCCCGTGCCAAGGCTCAGGCCATGGGCGTCAAGGACATCTACATCGAAGACCTGCGCGAAGAGTTCGTGCGTGATTTCGTTTTCCCCATGTTCCGTGCCAACACGATTTATGAGGGCGAATACCTGCTGGGCACGTCGATTGCGCGCCCGCTGATTGCCAAGCGCCTGATCGAGATTGCCAACGAAGTGGGCGCCGATGCCATTTCCCATGGTGCGACCGGCAAGGGCAATGATCAGGTGCGTTTCGAGTTGGGCGCCTATGCGCTCAAGCCCGGCATCAAGGTGATTGCACCCTGGCGTGAGTGGGACCTGACCTCACGCGAAACCTTGATGAATTACGCGAAAGAGCGCCAGATTCCCATCGACTATGCCAAGGCCGGCAAGAAGTCGCCGTACTCCATGGATGCCAATCTGCTGCACATCTCCTATGAAGGTGGCGTGCTGGAAGATCCGTGGACCGAGTGTGAAGAAGAAATGTGGCGCTGGAGCGTCAGCCCGGAGACGGCGCCAGACCAAGCCACGTATATCGACCTGACCTTCGCCAACGGCGACATTGTGGCTATCGATGGTGTGCAGAAGTCTCCGGCCACTGTGCTGGCCGAGCTCAACCGTATTGGTGGCGCCAACGGGATTGGCCGTCTTGATCTGGTCGAAAACCGCTATGTGGGTATGAAGTCGCGTGGCTGCTACGAAACACCGGGCGGCACCATCATGCTGCGTGCCCATCGTGCCATCGAGTCCATCACCCTGGATCGTGAAGTTGCCCATCTCAAGGACGACATCATGGCGCGCTATGCCAGCCTGATTTACAACGGCTACTGGTGGAGCCCGGAGCGCCTGCTGTTGCAGAAGCTGATTGATGATTCGCAAGTGCACGTGAATGGCACCGTGCGTCTCAAGCTCTACAAGGGCAATGTCATTGTGGTGGGGCGCCAGTCTGAGCGTGATTCGCTGTTCGACACGCGTATCTCCACGTTTGAAGATGACGGTGGCGCCTACAACCAGAAAGATGCCGAAGGCTTCATCAAGCTCAATGCCCTGCGTATGCGCATTGCTGCCAACAATGGCCGCAAGCTGCTGAAGTAAAGGTGGCGGGTGAGCATTTGCGCCGGTAAGCGTGGCGTATAAAAAACGGGTCGCATGGCGACCCGTTTTTTATGGGGCGGACTCCTTGCCACCAGGGGCTGCCCAATGCCAGCTCAGGCTTCCGGTTTCACACAGAACGAGCAGAAGGGTGTTGCCGGATCGAGTTGCAGGCGCTCGGGCTCGACATCATCACCGCAGCGGCAGCAAATGCCGTATTTCCCCGCGCTGATGCGGTTGACGGCCGCCTCCAGCTTGCGTTGCTGCAAATCCAGCCGGGTCAGCGATGAGTTGGTCATGGTTTGCTGCTGCACCACCTCCATGCGCGACAAAGGCGCTTCACCGGCTTGCTCAAGCTCTGCGGCCGCTGTTGCGTCGGTCACCTTCCGACGCTCTCCTGCCACTGTGCCCAGCATGGTTTGCAGTTTTGCCAGTGCCGTGTCGCTGTCGCTGTTCATGTCGCTTTCACCTTTCGCGTTTGTGTCGCTCCTTATACGCCCTTGTGCGGCGCCTGTACGGTCGCAAGACATGAACGGGCAGCGATAGTGTCAGCCCAGCTTGTTGTCGGCGATGTGGTAATGCGGGTCTTCGTAGGTATTGATCTCGACCATGTCTTTGGCGCGCTCCAGCAAGTCCAGACAATCCGGGCTCAGGTGACGCAAGTGCAGACGTTTGCCTTGGGCCATGTAGCGTGTGGCCAGTGCGTCGATGGCTTCGATGGCGGAGTGGTCGGCCACGCGCGCACGGCGGAACTCGACCACCACATGCTCTGGGTCTTCCAGCGGCGTGAACAGGTTCTGGAAATTGGCGATGGAGGCAAAAAACAGGGTGCCCTCCAGTTCGTACACCTTCCAGCCGTTGCCGTCGGTATAAGACCGAACGTGGATCTGCTTGGCGTGCTGCCAGGCAAATACCAGTGCCGCAATGATCACGCCCAAGACCACCGCCATCGCAAGGTCGGTCAGCACCGTCACCACGGTCACCGCGACCACGATCAACGCATCGCTGAGCGGAATCCGGCGCAGTGCCTGCAAGCTGCCCCATTCAAAGGTCTTCTCGGCGACCACGAACATCACGGCAATCAGCGCGGCGAGTGGAATGCGCTCGATCAGCGGGGCGCCGAAAAGGATGAACGACAGCAGGAACAGCGCCATGGTGATGCCTGAGAGCCGGTGCGTGGCGCCGTTGTTCACGTTGATCATGCTCTGGCCGATCATGGCGCAGCCGCCCATGCCGCCGAAAAAGCCGGTGACGATGTTGGCGCCGCCTTGGGCCAGGCATTCACGATTGGGCTGGCCGCGGGTATCGGTCATTTCATCGATAAGGTTGAGCGTGAGCAGCGACTCGATCAGGCCGATGGCCGCCAGAATGAGCGCATAGGGAAAGATGATTTCCAGCGTCTCCAACGTGAACGGGACGGCTGGCAGGTGGAAAGTGGGCAGGCCGCCGGCAATCGAGCCGAGATCGCCGACAGTGAGGGTGTTGATGCCAAGGCCCATCACCAGTACCGAGGTCAGCACAATGCCGGCCAGCGTGGAGGGAATCGCTGTGGTCAGTTTGGGCAGCAGGTAGATCACGGCCATCGTGAGGACGATCAAGCCCAGCATGACGTACAGCGGCATACCCGCGAGCCAGACTTTCTCGCCGGCTTCCCCCATCACTTTGAAGTGCCCGAACTGCGCCAGAAAGATGACGATGGCCAGCCCGTTCACGAAGCCGATCATGACCGGGTAGGGCACCATGCGGATGAACTTGCCCAGCTTGGCCACCGCAAACAGCACTTGCAGCAGGCCCATCAGCACTACGGTGGCAAACAGGTACTCCACGCCGTGAGTCACCACCAGCGCCACAATCACCACCGCTAATGCACCCGCGGCGCCAGACACCATGCCCGGCCGGCCGCCAAAGGCCGAGGTGATGAGCGCCACGATGAAGGCAGCATAGAGCCCGGTGAGCGGCGAAACATGCGCGACCAATGCAAAGGCGATGGCTTCCGGCACCATGGCCAGGGCAACCGTCAGGCCGCTCAGCACATTGGTGCGGATATCGGCGGTGGGCAGTGAAAACACGGATTTCATAAGCAGCTCCTGAACAGGCATGCGGCGGCCAACGGCTGTTTTGCGGCAGAAGTCGCATGCGAATCAACAAGGCGTGGTGCGCGCGGATGACAGTGTCAGTGGCGAGCATCCGGAAGGGCGCGGGAGAAGAGAAAGACTTACATCGGACCGCAGAGGCAGGTGGCAGAGGCCGCGCATTATGTGGAAACGAGCATCTGATGGCCAGAAAAAGTCAGGGCGATGCGCTCGGGTAGCAGGGCGGTAGTGGCCGGACTTTCAGTGTGCTGGTGCCTCATCACGACGGCCGTCTGGGTCGGGTGAGAGATGGGCTGATGCCAGGACGTGCCCAGGATCAATAGCGTTGCCTGGCATATTCAGACATCTGCTCGTTCAGCCGTCAGAAAAGAGTGATCTTGATGTCGACAAGCCGTGTCGAGGAGTGCCGCCCACCGCCGTCACACACTTTTGAGCGCGGCTCAAGCCGCGCTATCAACTCCTGCCCATCATCGTGGCCAGGGCCGCGCCCGCGCGCATCATGTTCGCGGCTCCATCTTGTTGTGCCCGGCCTTGCGGATACTTGCGATCGTGAAATTGCCTGAGCTGGTAAAGGCTTGTGGGCGATAGCTGTGGTGTTGGTTCAGATGGGCGTAGCGACAAAGTTGTCGCTTTCTGACCATGAGTGGTGGGTCGTGTGGCAAATACGTGAGCTCTAGGGTCAATCAGCGATGTTGTGCTGGCACTCATCCCGTATGCCAACCAGTTCGCATCTGTACGGTCGTGCCTCATGACTGCCTTTGGTCGCCGCAAGCGGCCGCAGGGGCGGGGCGAGCTCGCTGCCACTTGCGGCTGGCGTGAATCTTGCGATTCCCGACCGGAACGCCTCTCGGTGAGACGCTCGTCCCGGCGCTCAGTAGGTAAACAGGAAAAGGTTGAAGTGATCATGAGTCAACGTAATGCAGTGATAGCGGTCTTTCTCGCTCTGGCTTTGCCCGTGCTGGCGGCGCCCGTGCTGGCCAAGCCGGATCTCAAGATGAGCATCGTGGCTGAAAAGGAAATCAAGGTTGAGGAAAACGGCAAGACCGTGGTCAAGCGTGTGCCGGCCACCGATACCGTGGCGGGTGAGGTCCTGTTCTACACGCTGACCTACAGCAATGCCGGCGATGAGAAGGCCACGGCGGTCAAGGTGGATAACCCCTTGCCCCAGGGCGTGAAGTATGTGGCGGAGTCGGCCAGTGGCGCCGGTGCCGATGTCTCGTTCTCGGTGGATGGCGGCAAGTCGTTTGCCAAGCCGGCGCAGTTGACCGTGGAAAAGGTGAAGGCCGGCAAAAAAGAAAAAGTAAAGGCCGAGGCGGTGGACTACACAACGATTCGCTGGGTCATCACCGAGGTCAAGCCCGGGCAGACCGGTCAGCTGGGCTTCCATGCGCAGGTGCAGTAAGGCCTGACGCGTTAGTTGGGCAGCCGGTTCGCCGTTTGTCGCGAGCGGCGCGCAGCAGTCAGCTCGTAGCAAGTAGCAAGTAGCAATAATTTTGGATGTTTTCAGCCGCAAGGACCTGGGAGCGGGAATTTTTCCCCGGCGGTTTTTGTGCTCCGGCTAACTGCCGGGGCGCTCAGGATGTAGTGGCAAGGCGTTTTTGAAGAGTGGTCAGGGCGGGTTGTTGCAACTGCTGAGGGTATCCGCCGCCGTGGTGTGAATGCCTGAGGCAGTCGGTCAGGAAAAAGGTGGCTTGTGGTTGGGGCCGTATGTGTGTGCAGAAAATGAGTTTCATCAAGGGGACGACATCATGAAGTTGCAAACCAGATACCCGGGAGGTCGCACGCTGCTCGCGGCTATCTTCGGGACAAGCATGCTGGTCACGGGCTCGATTGCTCATGCCAGTACGGCAGCCACGGCGACAGTGCGTAACATCGTTACGGTCAACTACGCCGATGCCGCCAGCAATCCGCAAACCGCCATCACCGCGGCCGTGGATGTCACGGTGAATCTGGTGCGGGCCAATCCCGTACTGAATGCGCCGGTGGACATCACCACGGATGCAGCAACGGCGGCGGTGTACAACTACACCATCACCAATGCCTCCAACGGCATCACTACCTACGACCTGACCACCTCGGTCGACGCACAAAGCGCCGGCATCAGTGGCTCGACGGCAGGTGTTTCGGTCACGCCGATTACCTTGGGCGGCACCACGGTTGCTGTGGGCACCACGATTGCGGCGGCCGGCACGACGGCCATCACCGTTCCACGTGACGACACCGCCGACACGACCGTCAACGGTATTGCCGCTGGCGATACGATCGTGATTGGCGGCCAGGTGTTTACGGTGGCGTCTGTGGTGGATGCGCAGGTGCCGGCTTCACCGGCCAACGGTCCTTACACCACTACCATCACGGTCAATGGCAACGGCACGGCACTGCCGGTCAATGTCGCTGACCCGATCTACGAGCGTCAAAGTGTGACGGTCACGGTCACACCGGGTACCGTGACGGATGCCTCGGTTGACCAGACGATTGATGTGACGTTCACGGTTACCGATGCCGACAACGGCGCCTTCCTCGCCACTGATGCAACCGTCACCACGGTTTCCGGTGTTGGCCTGCAGGTGCAGAAGCTGGTCCGTAACGTGGATACCGCTGTGGTGGGTAGCGGAGTCGTCAGCTACTTCGGCGTTGACTACTACTCTGGCGGCGTGACCGGCAATCCGGGGCAGGTGCTGGAGTATCTCGTTGTGGTCAGCAAGACCGGAGCGGCCAGCGCTACAAATGTGCGCGTCAGCGATCCGATCCCGCCATTCACCACTTACATTGCCAGTTCGATGTCGATCGACAACGCCGGAACAGGGGTGTTCACGGTACTGGATGACAGCGACAGCAATGGCGATGCCGGTGAAACCGACACCAACACGGTTTACTTCTATCCGGGCGCAGGTGGCACCGACGGTGCGGCCGGCGTGGGCAATGGCACGGGAGGCACGATTTCCGGCGCCAATGTCAGCCGTATGAAGTTCCAGGTCACGATCCAGTAACACGCTGAAGATGCGGGGGCCGGAGGGCCTCCGCTTTTTTTTCGCGGCAGGAGGCCGTACCCATGAGGATGCAAAAAATGAAAAAGATGAACGTCCTGGCGCAAGGCGTCAGCCTTGCGATTATCGCCGCCGCGTTTGGCAGTGCTCCTGCACTCGCCAACACCGCTGGTGGTGCCACCATCCATAACGCTGCCAGCCTGACGTATTCCGGCGGCGGCGCTCCCATCGTAGCGGCGGTAAACGTTGCGGTGCAGACCATTGCCTCGGCACCTTCCATCGTGAAAAACACGGCTGACATCACCGTGATTTCCTACGGCACCGCGGACTATCAGTTTGTGGTCACCAGCACATCGAACGGCTCTGATGCGTTCGCGCTGTCTCTGTCGTCGGTGGATACCGATACCGCTGGCACACCGGGCATCAGTTTCCTGCTCGGCGGCTCGCCAGTTGCCAGCGTGACGCTGGGCGCATCGGTAACCAGTGCGGCATCGGGTGCTGGCGTGGTCTTCATTCCCGCCGGTTCGCAAACCAACTTGAACATCACGGATGTGGTGAGCATTGGCGGTGATCTCTACACCATTACCGCGGTGACGGCCGGTACTGCCGCGAGCACCGATCTGGTGAGTGGTGTCACCACGGCTGAAGTGCCGACCGAGTTGGTCCTGAGCCCGATTGGTGGTGCCCCCGCGATCACCCTGGGTTCTGTGCCTGCTGGTACACAACTGGGTGAGCAGGTCACCCTGACACAGCGTGTCGTGGCCAGCGCCCCGTCGAGCCCGACCCTGACCGCCACCCACACCGTGTCCTTCACCGGCACCTCGACGGCAACCGACTTTGCCGGCAGCGTGGTGGTGTATGACTCCGCCGTGGCCGGTACCAACACCATCACTTACGTGATCACCAACACCACAACGCTGAACAAGTTCGTGCGTAACGCAAGCCGTCCGGCGGGTAACGTGGCGGGTGCGGGTGCAGTGACTTGCAACGCCGTGACCTTCTACTCCTCGGGTGTCAGCACCAAGTCTGGCGACACGCTGGAATACTGCCTGCGTGCCACGGTGGCTTCCGGTGAGCCGACCCTGACCGGTGCGGTGGTGACGGATGATGTGCCGCCTTACACCGTCTATGTCGCAAACAGCACCAGCCTGAATGGCGCTTCGATTGCGGATGAGAGTGGCGTCTCGCCAGTTGCCAGCGTGAATGGCGGCCTGGATGTGAACAGCCCGAGTGGTGCGGCAGGTGAAATTGTCGGTGGCGAGAGCGCGGTCGTCGTGCTCCAGGCAACTGTGCAGTAAGCCGTTACCCGTCACACGCCGGAAATCGCCGCCATGCTGGCGCGCTTTGGAGCAAGTCTGGCGGAAGCTCGCCGTCACGGGTGTCTTGCACTCGTGACGGCCGGCCTCCTGCTGTCTGCGCCTGCGCTAGTTGAAGCGGCGGCTCCCGGCACCTCCATCATCAACACAGCCAGCCTGAGTGCCGCCAATGTGGCGCTTACTCGGGCGGCTGTTTCCGTTCGCGTGTCCGCCAACCTTTCGTTCTGGCGGTATACCCCTTCCGGCAATGCCCCACTGACACCGTTATCGCCGGTCAGTTGTGGCGGCGCCTTTCTCTCGCAACCGGCGTTTACAGGCTCTGCCACCGGCAGCCTGCCGGCTTTGCCTGCTGCTTATCCGCTGGCCGTCGCGACTGAATATCGCGTGGGCGAGCCTGTTTTTTTTCTGGTTGAGGATGCGTCACGCAACCTTGACTCCTTGAGCCGTGAATTGATCACGGTCACCGTCAGCAATGCCGGCACGGGTGACAGTGAAAGCTTGGTCATCAGTGAAACCGGTCCGGATACCGGTGTATTTGCCGGCTACATCGATACCACCATGGAGGCGCCGGCGACAGACTGCCAGTTGTCCGTGCGCGAGGGCGACACCATCTCCGCCACTTACGGCACAGAGGCCGGCGCCGATATTCCGTTGGTGGACCCTTTTGGTCTGGTGTTTGACTCTGTTACCGGCAGCCGCCTCGACAATGTGCGTGTGCAAATCATCGATGTCAGCACTGGTGCGCCTGCGGTGGTGGTCGGTGATGCCGGTGAGCCGTATCCGGATACGGTGATTACCGGCAGCACGTTCAGCACCAGCAGCATGACCTACACCTTGCGCCCGGGTGAGTACCGGTTTCCGTTTGTGACGGCCGGTCGCGACTACCGTCTGGTGGTGGACCAGTTGCCGCCAGGCTATGTGGTGCCAACGGCGCGTGCCGATGCAGATTTCGCCACCGTGCCGGATGGCCCTTATGTGGTGGGTACGGGCTCGCGTGGTGATCCGTTCCCGGTGCCGTTTGGTCCGCCCGTGCGTGTGGATGTGCCCGCCGATGCGGCCGGCAGTGGACTTTTCACGGTCAAGACCGCCGTCCGTAACAACGTCGCCATTGGCGACTTTGTGCCTTATGAAGTGGTGGTGACGAATGTGCTGGCCTCGGCGTTTTCCGGTGTGGAGTTGCGTGACGTGTTGCCCCCCGGATTCCGCTATCGCAAAGGCACACTGAAAATTGACGGTGTGAAGCAGCCCGATCCTGTCATGGCGAGTAATGGTCGTGACTTGCAACTGGCGCTGGGCACGCTGGCTGGCAATGCTTCGGTGCGTGTTGCGTATATCGCCGAAGTTTCTGCTGCAACGCCTATCGGACAAGCGATCAATCGTGCGCGGGCCATCAGTGGGAGCGTGGTGTCGAATGAGGCGTTGGCCACGGTAGATGTACGTGAAGAACTGATGCGTTCACGCGCACTGCTGATGGGGCGTGTGTTTGAAACAGAAAGTTGTGCAGCGCAAGACATTGCCCGTGGCAAGCCGGTGCGAGGCGCACGCTTGTATCTGGAAGACGGTCGTTATGTGCTCACCGATACCCGTGGTCGCTGGCATTTCGACAATATCCGCCCGGGCACGCATGTGGTGCAACTGGATGAAAACGGTCTGCCGGCCGGCGCGGAAATCCTGGCGTGCGAACGTCATACCCGCAGCGCCGGTAATGCCCGTTCGCAGTTTGTCGATGTGCAGGGCGGCACGCTCTGGCAAGTGGATTTCTATATCAAGCGTCCGCTCAGCCTGCATTACCGCACAGAAGAAAAGCGCGGCAAGGTCAGCGTGCAGTTGACCAGTCGTGCGCTTGAGGGGAGCTTGCGTTTTACCTTGAGCATAAAGAATCCGGATGCTGCATTTGAAAATGGCCGGCTTGCTCTCGATGTGCCGGCCTCGCTGGAAAGAGTGCCCGGCAGCTTCCGTATAAATGATGCTGTGCAGCCGGAACCTGCGTCGGAAGTGCTATTGCCGGCACTGCCTGCAGGTGAGCATCGCATCAGTTGGGACATGAAGCTGGCGGCTGGCGCGCGTGCCGGCAAAGCAAACGTTCGCGCCAAAGTGCAGGCGGACATTGCCGGGCAATCACTGGTGGTTGAGGCAGTCGAGAATCTGGCGCAAGTGGTCGTGCCCGAAAAAGTCGGCAAGGTGGTGGTGTTCCGTCCGCGCTTCCCCAGCTTTTCTACGGAGCTTGCGGCCGCTGACCGCCGCTGGCTCGATGACATTGTCAAAGACCTGCGCAACAGCGGCGAGATTCGTCTGGAAGTCAGCGGGCACACGGACGATGTGCCGGTGGTGCCTCGCGCCGGCCGTGCCATCAACGATAACCATGCCTTGTCGTTGGCCCGCGCGCAGGCGGTTGCCGATTATCTGGCGCAGAAACTGGGTCTGGATGCTGAGCGTGTACAAGCATTCGGTAAAGGCCCGGATGAACCGCTGAGCGCCGAAAAAACGGCAGCGGCACGCGCCAGCAACCGGCGTGTCGAGCTCAAGGTATTTGCGTCTGGCAGCGAGCAGGCTGCACAGCTTGAGCTGCAAGCAGGCGATTCCGGTGTGCGCACCGCAAGCTGGTCTCAGTGGCAAGTCAATCCGGTGGCGGCCAGTGAAGTACGTGAGCGGGAGGCCGAGCAGGCGGCGCCCGTCGTGCCCGTGGATGAGGCCACCGGCATTTTGTCGTTACATGATGGCGATGTGCTGGCCTCGCGCATCCAGGCCATTCGCGTGCGCGTGGATTCCCGGCTGCGTGCCGAGTTACTGCTCGATGGCAAGCCGATCGAGAAAGATCGTCTGGGCTTTACGAAAAATGAAGGCAAGACCACGCTGATGAGCTTTGTCGGGGTCGACATGGGCGAGCCCGGCCCGCACAAACTCACGCTTAAAGGGACAGACGGCTTTGGTAACGAGCGTTTGAACCAGACGGTGCAATTCAACGTGGCCGCTGACATCACGCGTCTGCGTCCTGGCGTGCAGGCGGAAAACATTGCGGATGGCCGGACACCGGTCGTGCTGCGTATCGAATTGCTGGATGGTGCCGGCCGTGTGGTGCCGGTGGCGGTCGACTTGCGGTTGGTGAGTGGTGAATTGCGGCCCTTGCGTGAAGGCGATGCGCAGCGCTCGATGGCCTCGTCTGATGGCAAGCTGAAAGTGGGCTCGGATGGCACACTCAAATTCGCGCCAGTCACGCGCTCCGGGATGTACATGATGGAAATCGGCTACGGCAACAGCGTCGAGAAATTCCCGGTGTATGTCCGTCCTGAAAAGCGTGAGTGGATTCTGGTGGCGTTGGCCGAGGGCTCGCTGGCCGCCAAGAACATCAGCGGCAATATGCAGAGCGCCAGTGCAGCCGCCGCCGATGATTCGGCCTGGCAGGACAGCCGTGTTGCCCTGTTTGCCAAAGGCCAGATCAAGGGTGAGTGGTTGCTGACACTGGCCTATGACAGCAATCGCGAACGTGCCGCCAGCTTTGGTGGCGCGATCAATCCCGAGCAGTTTTACACGCTTTATGCGGATGCGACGGACCCGCGCTTTGATGCCCCGAGCAAAGAAAAGCTCTATCTGCGTATTGAAAAAGATGCCTTCTATGCGCTGTTTGGTGATTTTGACACCGGCCTTACCGAAGTTGATCTCGGGCGTTACAGCCGCAGCATGACGGGCATCAAGAGTGAATATCACGACCAGCGCTTTGATGTGAATGTGTTTGCGGCCGACTCGAGCCAAGGCTTTGTCCGTGACGAACTGCGCGGAGATGGCACTTCTGGTCTTTATCGTCTGCGGGCGCGCAACATTATGAGTGGGTCCGACAAATTGCGCATTGAAGTCCGAGACCGTCTGGATAGCACGGTCATCGTGTCGTCACAGTCGTTGTCGCGCTGGGCCGACTACAACATCGACTACGCAGGTGGCACGGTCTTTTTCAAAGCCCCGGTGCCCGTCAATGATGCGGACCTCAATCCGGTCTGGATTGTGGCGGAATACGAAGTGCCACTCGGCGGCAGCGAGGCGCTTAATGCTGGCGGGCGTGTGGCCGTGAAATTTGACGGGGGCCGTAAAACACTGGGTCTGACCGCCGTGGAAGAAAAAGCCGGCATCAACAGCGGTAGTCTGGCGGCGGTGGATGCCAGTTGGCGCGTGACAGCGTCCAACTTGCTGAAGCTGGAACTGGCCAGCAGCGAATCGGATTCTGCTTTGGGCGCCAGCAGTGGCGATGCCGCTCTGCTGGAGTGGAAGCATGACAGTAAGCTGATCAAGAGCCGGGTGTATTTCCGGGAGCAGGAAGCCGGTTTCGGGCTGGGCCAGATATCGGTCAATGATGAAGGCAGTCGCAACATCGGTGCTGAAGGCCGCTATCAACTGCGTCAGCATTTGTCTCTTGCTGCCAACATCGCCAGGCAAGAACAGTTGCTGTCCGGAAACGAGCGTCTGCTTGCCGATTTCAAGGCCGAGTTCACGCGTGATGTCATGGCGTACAGCATGGGCCTGCGTCATGTGGCGGAAAGTCTGG
>JAUXNL010000555.1 GCA_030684415.1 Moraxellaceae bacterium
AAGAAAATATGCAATGTCTCTTAAAGCACCCATAACCCTATACCTCAGTTATCTCGACAGTAACTATCATGTGGCCACCTTCTTTTCCATTTTCACAGCTTTTACCCGCCCCGACATGGATACACTTAGGAGCAACAATCAAAGCGGTGGGGGCCATTTTAATCAAATACTTCTCGCAATCATCCAATAAATCAAGCCCCCTTTATCACGCGACTCTTTATTGGCCCCCTATTTTTAGCCCAAGCGCCGAGTCTGCTCTTTTTCAAAGAAGAAAAAGGGTCAGAAAAAGGGGGCGGAGTAAATTAACTTCCAATAAAAAAGCTCTTCACCTCCTTATCAGACCCCTTTATCAGCGAAGTCTTTAAGCTTATGTGAGAAGTGCTTTTTCTGCGTAAAGCAGACATCTGGAATCCCAGACAAAAAACTTAAATCGCCATCCAATACATCAGTATTCATAAACCTAAAAGACTGCAGCTGCTTCAACCCAGAAACAAACGAAAGGCTTTTAAATGCAGCAGAGCGATGAACCCTCAAAACCTCGATACTCTTACATGATGCAATCGGGCCATAGTCAGCAATAGACCCCGACTGCTCAATGCATAACTCTCTTATCCCATCATTAATACCTGAAATATCAGTCAATTTTTTGGCCGCATACACACTCAGCACTCTAAGACCATGAAAATACTCAATACCCAGTAGGCTTTTAATTTTAGGCTGAACCAAATCAAGCTCCTGCAGCCCTTGAAAGCTCGCAAGGGGAGCCAAGTCATCCGTTGAAAGTTTGCCCACCTTTAAACCAATCAGATTAGCCTCCCCTTCATTCACGAATACTCCATCCCACCACTCAACATAAAGACGCCTAAGAGATGGAAGAAGGCAAAAATCGACCACCGCGGCCTTCCCATCCAAAGCCAGCTCCTCCAAGGCATTGATAGACTCCACAACCGACAAATCCAAGGATTTTGAAAATCCATATAAGGCTAACATTTTGAGCGGCGGAAGCTTATTCAAAATATTGAGATCACTCTCAGAGAAACTGCTCGACTGCCAGATTACTAAACCATCAAGTCGCCCCTCCTCAAGAGCCATTTTTATTTCAAGAAAACTCTCAGAGCTATAATTGCAAGCAGTAAAGCTGCCCCAACGAATAAACTTAAGCATCACCAATCCCCTTTCTATTTTCGTTAGCGGGTCGTTGAAAATTTTTTTTGATCCCTTATCCCGCGGGCATTGGCGCTCAGAGAAAAAGCAGAGAAAAAGAGGGCGGAGTGAATTAACTCAAGGAGACACGCAAGTGTGCTGGCATAGGCCGTCACACGTTGCATCGCTGGCAGCGGCAGCCAGAGGAGTGCCAGCGCTCCCCCATAAATCAATCACGAAACCGGGCTATTCCGACTGTGGGTCAGGCGCCGATCTTGGCGCGCACCGTATCGAGCACGTCCATCAATTCACGTGCACGCGCCGGCTTGGTCAGGACGAAGGTATTGGGAATCAGCGTATTGTCGGGCGACGAGTAGGCAATGATCGCTTTCGGCTTCATGTCCTTGATGCCTTTATGGCCACGGTTGTCGGTATCGACAATCAGCACATCGGCCGCACCAGTATCGGCAAACGTCCACACGGCATTGCCGCCTTTGTTGATGATGCCCATCAGCGACTTGATGAGCGCCACATCGCGCTCGTCCATGGCAAAGCAGGCAACAGAATATTGTGTCGGCATCATTATGTCTCGCTGAGGCCCTGCACCCGGCGGCAGGGCAAATCATCGCGGGTCTCCGGCAGCTACAGCGCACATCCCTGCTGCACCAGCCACGGCAAAAGAGGCTGCATTCTGCATGGCGCTCACAATCCGGGGCAATGCCTTGCACCGGTCTTGGCGTCATTTTGTCGGCGGCAGGCCCGTCCGTGGCCTGCACCAGCCGCACTCATTCAAGCCGCGCTACGCACCAAGCTGAGCACTCCATGGCAGATCATCCGCGCCATTCAAACCGGCTTGCCTGCGGGGAGCCCGCGCGGCGTCAGGCTTTTCCGGCCATCAGCAGCCCGTGGGCGGCGCTGGCACGCCTTTCGCATTTGCCAGCGCAGGATGCCACAGCAGCCACGGAGGGCTCATTCCGCTGCGTGCTTTGCTTTTGGGGAGAATGCGATGTCCCTCACTTCTGTCACTACCCGCCAGGCCAGCAGCATGGCCTTCGGCCATCT
>JAUXNL010000560.1 GCA_030684415.1 Moraxellaceae bacterium
GCCCGAATCCGGGCGGTGGTTTGGTCGGAGCGCGTCCCTCACCCCGGCCCTCTCCCGGAGGGAGAGGGGGGCAACAGCGCCTCGCCGTACAGACGCGACAACAGCCCCGCCGCATGAGCTGGAGCTGGAGCTGGAGCTGGAGCTGGAGCTGGAGCTGGAGCTGGAGCTGGAGCTGGAGCTTCACCTACGACGCAGCGCCCACTACCCGGCACAGAAGCTGATTGTGAGACGCCGGTTGCGCAAGCAACCAAAGGCGCGAACACGCCCACGTTGCCTCGGCTACAGGAACAGCAGTCATGATGCGCGAGCCCTCCGCAGGAGTCGGCTTTCTTTGCTTACTTGCTTTGCCGAGCAAAGAAAGTGAGGCCCCGCCGGCAGGGCGCCACACACTCGCAGAGAAACAGCCGGTGCAACCCCGTCGGAGCACTCACCCCAAAGCGAGACGGTGCCCGAATCCGGGCGGTGGTTTGGTCGGAGCGCGTCCCTCACCCCGGCCCTCTCCCGGAGGGAGTGGGGATGACAGTGGTCGATTCGGAGCTCATCCCTCACCGCTGCCCTCTCCCAGAGGGAGAGAGGGAAAGGCTGGGCCAGTGGTAAACCCAAACGATCCCTACCCGGTAAAGACAAGACCAACTGACGACACATACGCCAATGTCCGTCCCAAAATGACAAGGCCCGCCAAAGCGGGCCCTGCACAACCTGTTCACCCACCCCACCTGTGCAACCTGGGTAATAGCCGATGCTCACTTGCTCAAGTAACGCATCGCTTCTTCAATACCTTTGATGGTGAGCGGGTACATCTGGTTGGCCACCAGTTGCCGCGCTTGCACGATCGACTGTGTACCGTTCCACGCACGCTCCGGCTCCGGATTCAGCCACACCACTTTCTTGAAATGATCCGTCAGGCGGCGCATCCAGATCGCCCCCGGCTCCTCATTGAAGTGCTCCACCGATCCGCCCACCGCCATGATTTCATAAGGGCTCATCGCCGCATCGCCCACAAAAATAACGCGGTAGTCGGGGCCGAACTTGTGAATGATGTCGAAGATGGCCATGCGCTCGCTCCAGCGCCGGAAATTGTCTTTCCACACCCCTTCATAAATGAAGTTGTGAAAATAGAAATATTCCATGTGCTTGAACTCGGTGCGCGCCGCCGAGAACAATTCTTCGCAGACCTTCACATGCGGGTCCATCGAGCCGCCCACATCAAAGAACAACAGGACTTTCACCTTGTTCTTGCGCTCGGGCACCATCTTGATATCGAGCAGGCCGGCGTTATGCGCCGTGGCACGAATGGTGTCATCCACATCCAGCTCTTCATCCACACCGGTACGCGCAAAACGGCGCAGGCGACGCAACGCCACCTTCACATTGCGGATACCGAGTGCGACGGAGTCATCCAGATTGCGGAACTGGCGCTTTTCCCAGACTTTGACGGCACTCTTGTTGCGCGATTCACCAGCCAGCCGGACACCTTCAGGATTAGCACCAAACGCACCGAACGGTGACGTGCCGCCCGTGCCCACCATGCGGTTTCCGCCCTGATGGCGCTTGTGCTGCTCTTCCAGACGCTTGCGAAACTCTTCCATGAGCTTTTCCAGCGAGCCCATTTTTTGCAGCTCGGCCAGCTCTTCGGGGCTCAGGTTTTTCTCGATCTGCTTGCGCAGCCACTCATCCGGAATGGCGCGCGACAACAGTTCGGCATCAACGGACTCGATACCTTCAAAATATTTGGCAAAGGCTTTATCGAACTTGTCGAAGTGCTTTTCGTCTTTGACCAGCGCGGTGCGCGAGAGCTGGTAAAAATCGTCGATGTTGGCGTAAACCAACCCCTGCTCCAACCCGCGCAGCAGGTCGAGCAGTTCACGGATGGTCACGGGAACGCGGAATTCACGCAGCGTGAAAAAGAAACCGATCAGCATGTATGTCTCTCCCCCTCTCCCACCGGGAAAGGGCCGGGGTGAAGAACAGCGCCTGATCCAGCGCCGCCCCTCATCCGCCCTGCGGGCACCTTCTCCCGAAGGGAGAAGGTGAAAATCAGCCTTCGCGACGGGTCATGAAGGCCAGACGCTCCAGCAAATGCACATCGGCTTCGTTCTTGAGCAGCGCGCCGTAGAGCGGCGGAATCGCCTTGCGGGTGTCGCGGTTGCGCAGGATGTCGTCGGGAATGTCGTCGGCCAACAGCAGCTTGAGCCAATCCACCAACTCGGAAGTCGACGGCCGTTTTTTCAGGCCCGGCACCTTGCGCACATCGAAGAAGATTTCCATGGCTTCCGTCACCAGCGAGCCTTTGATGCCCGGGTAATGCACATCAACAATGCGCTTCATGGTGTCGGCATCGGGGAAGGTGATGTAGTGGAAAAAGCAGCGGCGCAGAAAGGCGTCGGGCAAATCCTTTTCGTTGTTCGAGGTGATGATGACAATCGGGCGGTGCTTGGCCTTGATGACTTCCTGCGTCTCGTAGACGTAGAACTCCATCTTGTCGATTTCAGTGAGCAGATCGTTGGGGAACTCGATGTCGGCCTTGTCGATTTCGTCAATCAACAGCACCAGACGCTCATCCGACTCGAAAGCCTCCCAGAGCTTGCCTTTCTTGATGTAATTCTTGATGTCGTGCACACGGTCATCGCCGAGTTGCGAGTCACGCAGACGCGAAACCGCATCGTATTCATACAGGCCCTGCTGCGCCTTGGTGGTCGACTTGATATGCCACTGGATCAGCCGCAGGCCCAGTGACGATGCCACCTGTTCGGCCAACATGGTCTTGCCGGTGCCCGGCTCGCCCTTGATGAGCAAAGGTTTCTGCAAGGCGATGGACGCATTCACGGCCATCTTGAGATCGTCGGTCGCCACATAGGCGTCGGTGCCCTGAAACTGCATGGAATGCCTCGATGTTGGGGCCGGCGGTTGCCGGGATGCCCGAGTATATGAAGGGGGACGGCCGGTGCACAGTGACCGGCCAGCACAAGTCATGCACCGGACGAAACAGGCCGGTGGCCAGCACCCGAATCAGCACACCGGATATCGGCAACGCCGGCAACCGGACAACAGGGGCACAGCGCCGGACGGCGGCGGCTCTGCCTGCCAGCCTCTGAATGGCCCAAACCGTTCGGGCTGATCTTGTCGAAGGCCCAAGGGTCAGAAAGTCACCCCTTGGATGACCCAGAAAACCCCACTGCGGGACAGATAACCACGGCCATCCAGCCGGGCCGGCACATGCGCAGACGACTCAACGGGCGCCGGCCACTTTGCGCAGCGGCCGCACCTCGGCCTGTGGCAACAGCGCCCGGTCGCCGGCGGCATCGCGGATGCGGTTGGGCAGGCCCATGCGCTCCAGCAGAGCGAGAAAGGGCTCGGGCGGCAACTCCTCCACGTTCACCATTTTTTTCACGTCCCACACGCCCTCGGCAATCAGTAACGCGGCCGCCACCGGCGGCACGCCCGCGGTATAGGAAATGGCCTGGCTGCCGACCTCGGCAAAATTCTCGGCGTGGTTACAGAGGTTGTAGATGAAGACCTCGCGCGCCTGACCGTCTTTCTCACCACGCATGACGTTGCCGATGCAGGTGCGCCCCTGATACGTGGGCGCGAGCGAGGCCGGATCGGGCAGCACGGCCTTGACCACCTTGAGCGGCACCACTTCACGGCCGTCCGCCAGGCGCACCGGCTGCTCGGACAGCAGGCCAAGATTCTTCAACACGGTGAACACATTGATGTAGTGATCGCCAAAACCCATCCAGAAACGGATATCGGGCACATCGAGATTTTTCGAGAGCGAATGCACTTCGTCATGGCCGGTGAGGTAGAGCTTGTGCTCGCCGAGCCCGGCCGGGAAATCGTAGTGGCGACTGACGGCAAACATGCTGTCGGCCTTCCACTGCCGGTTCTGCCAGGACCAGACGCGGCCGGTGAACTCGCGGAAATTGATTTCCGGATCGAAATTGGTGGCGAAATAGCGGCCGTGACTACCGGCATTGATGTCGAGAATGTCGATGGCCTCGATACGGTCGAAGAGATGGCGCGCCGCATAAGCGGCATAGGCATTGACCACACCAGGATCGAAGCCAGCGCCGAGAATGGCAGTGACACCGCGCGCGGCGCAGTCGGGTGCCATCTTCCATTCGTAGTTGCCGTACCAGGGAGGTGCTTCGCAGACCTTGGCCGGGTCTTCGTGGATGGCGGTGTCGATGTAGGCAGCGCCGGTTTCCATGCAGGCCTGCAACACCGACTGGTTGAGAAAGGCGGAGCCGACATTGATGACGATGCTGGCGCCAGTGCGGCGGATGAGCCCTGCCAAGGCCGGCACATCCAGCGCATCGATCTCGTGCGCCAGCAGAGCGCCGGGGCCTTGCAGGCTGCGTTGTTTGCGCACGCTCGCCATGATCTGCTCGCATTTCGCCAAGCGGCGCGAAGCGATATGGATATCACCCAGCACCCGGTTGTTCTGCGCGCATTTGTGGGCCACCACATGGGCGACACCTCCGGCACCGACAATCAGCACAGCCTTTTTCATCTACCGCTACCTCTTGTTGAAAGTTGCCGCTCAGGAAAGCGAAGCAACGTAGTCCGCGTATGAGAACGTTCGGACCACCTCCAGTTGACCATCGAGTTGTTTGACCACGATTGCGGGCATGGCGATCCCGTTGAACCAGTTTTTCTTCACCATGGTGTAGCCGGCCGCATCGGCGAAGGAAATGCGGTCGCCCACCTTGAGCGGTTCGGCAAAACCGAACTCGCCAAAAATGTCGCCGGCCAGGCAGGTCTTGCCGGCAACAATGTAGTCATGCGGTCCGCCGTCGCCGACACGGCGGGCATTCAAGCGGTAAATCAGCAGATCGAGCATGTGCGCTTCGGTGGAGCTGTCGACAATGGCCACGCGACGGCCGTTCTCGACAATGTCGAGCACGCTGGTTTCCAGCGTGGCCGCGCCGGTGATGGCCGCCTCGCCCGGCTCCAGATAGACCTGCACGCCGTAACGCTCGCTGAACTCGCGCAGGCGGTCGGCAAAGGCATCGAGCGGATAATCCGCGCCAGTGAAATGAATGCCGCCCCCCAGACTCACCCAGGCAAGATGCGAAAGCAGATGGCCGAAGCGCTGCTCGATTTGCGTCAGCAGGCGCTCGAAAACCTCGAGGCTCGCGTTCTCGCAGTTGTTGTGGAACATCACGCCACTGATGCGGTCGAGCACCGCGGCCACGCGGTCGGGGTCGGCCTCGCCCAGGCGGCTGAACGGGCGCGCGGGGTCGGCCAGCTCGAAACCGGAGTGGCTGATGCCGGGATTGACGCGCAGCCCGCAGGGAATGCCGGCCTCACTCACTTGCGCGCCGAAACGCTCAAGCTGGGAAATCGAATTGAAAATGACCTTGTCGGCCGCCGCGATCACGCCGGGCATGTCGTCGTCGGCCCAGGCCACGCTGTAGGCATGGGTCTCGCCACCGAATTTCTCGCGGCCGAGCTGCACTTCATAGAGCGAGGAGGACGTGGTGCCGTCCATGGACTCGCGCATGAAGTCGAACACCGCCCAGGTGGCAAAGCACTTGAGCGCGAGCAGGCACTTGGCGCCGGAGCGCTCACGCAGGCGGGTAATTTTGTCGAGGTTGGCGCGCAGGGCGGCCTTGTCGATGAGGTAGTACGGGGTCTTTTGCATCATCCCCTCCGTCAGCGCCTGATACAGCGCTCACACCAGCACACGGCAATTCCGTCCCCGGCCGGGTCTGGCGCGGGGGGTGGCAATGCTAGCGACTTGAGGCGGGGCTTGCCACCTTGCCCGGGCCATTGGCTGACAAAGCGCCGGGCGGGCCGTGCAGCAGGTGCAAGGAGCAGACGCAAAGAAGCGGCAAACTCAGGCAACAGCAGAATCAGAAAGCAGCAGCAGAAATCAGCAGGAAGCCGGTTCAGGAGGCAGGGGCAGCAATAATGACAAGGTCAGTCAGGACGCGCGGGCTGACGTCCCGCCCGAAAGAAGAGCACGCCATACACCACAAACGACACCAGCAGGATGGGCAGCGAGGCCTTCATGAAGCCGATGCCGGATTTGGCCAGCAGGTGGTACAGCATGGCGATACAGGCTGGCACCATGTACACCATGTCGCCAAAGCTGGTGAAGCCGGGCGTGAACAGCACAATCGCGATGAAGGCCCGCAGTGCCACCCGCCATTGCCGCGAGCCGATCAGGTCGGCCACATAGCGCTCATAGGCCACCATCAGCAAGACGGCCATCAACAGATACACACACCACGACAGCACATACGCCATTTCGTTTCCTCAGTGCTTGCGAATCCAGCGGATCACATGCTCGTCCAGTTCATCTTCGTCCACCACCGTTTCGGGCAGCACACGGCCAATCACGGAAATGCCGGCACGCTGCACACTGGCCGCATCGCCGGTCAGCAACGGGTGCCAGCGCGGCAAGCCCCGTCCCTCGTTCAGGCGACGGTAGGCACAGGTGCCGGGCAGCCAGTTGATGGCATCCAGTGTGGCCGGTGTGAGCTGCACGCAGTCGGGCACATGCCGGCGGCGCCCGGGGTAGTCGCTACATTGTGCGGTGGACAAATCCAGCAGCTTGCAGGCGACGCGGGTGTAATCGATTTCACCGGTGTCTTCGTATTCGAGCTTGTGCAGACAGCAACGACCGCAGCCGTCGCACAAGGCCTCCCACTCTTCCGTGGAAAGTTCCGCCAGCGCGTGGCGCTCCCAGAAACGTTCACGCATCAGCCGGCCACCTCACGGTAATCCAGGCCCTGCCCCGCCAGTTGCTCACAAAGAAACTCATGCCAGACGCCTTCAGGGCGCCATACCGCATGCATGAGCGCCGCTGCTTCGCTTAGCGGGACGGCTTCGTGCAGCACGCGATACAAGAACACGAAAGCAGAGGCGCGCATGTTGCAGGCGCAATGCACCAGCACGGTGTCTTCACGCATGGCCCAGAGCACTTGCGCAAACAGCGTGAACTGCACGCCCTCAGGCCTTTCCCACTGCACCGGCAGTTGCAGGTAGTTGATGCCCTGCGCGGTCAGCCTGGCCGCTTCATCGGCAACGGCGTTATCCGACGTGGGCAGCGCCAGGTTGATGACATGGCGCACACCAGTCTGGCCAAGCGCAGACAATTGCTCTGGCGTTGGCTGTGCCGAGGTGCACAGACGTTCGTCCACCACACTCAACGTAGGCAAGGCATTCATCAGGGCAAATCCCGGTATTTGCTGTCGTCAGGATTGTAGAGGTCGAGCAGGTAGTCTTCTTTGGGCGGCGGCATCTGCAGGTGAAACCCTTTCTCGGTGATTTCCGTGCGCAGTTGCTCGCCACTGATGCGCGCAAGATCACGGCCCGGCTTCAGCGGCATATCCATCACATGCAATGGCGCCCCGAAAATATCCAGCAACGCTGGCGGTATATTGCGCAGGCCATCCGCTTTCGGCACATACAGATACATGCCGTCTTTTTTGCTGCTGCGATACACCGAACACAGCAGGATGCCGCTCCAGGTACTCATTTTTCTGCCTCCACGGCACGCCGGCGCTCGGCGCCCCAGGCACGGAGGTCGGCATCGGCAGCGTCCAGTACCGGGAGCAGCGCTGGCAGCAGCAACTCGCCACGCCAGCCGGCAAAGGCACGCGGCATCTCACCTGCTTCGCCGTGATCGACACGCCCCATCACCAGCGTCTCGACATGCTTCTTGCGCAGCAGCACCTCCGCCGGCACCCCGCATTTTTCCGCCACGACTGCGCCGGCTTTTTTCAGCGCATCGAACAAATCGCGGGACTCGCGTGGCAGCGGCGTTGGCAAGGGCATGGGCCACGCCGCGGGGGGCAACTGCCGTGCTTCGGCAATCACGGCCAGGATGCTGTCGCCTTCTTTGCGCAGGATGCGTGGCGTCATGTCTTCAATGTCGGCCAGCGCCTGCAAATTGCCGGGCTGGCGCCGCGCCAGACTGAACAGACTGGCGTTCTTGATGAGGAAGCCGCGCGGCAGGTCGCGCGCACGCGCTTGCTCTTCGCGCCACAGCACCAGCGCCCGCAGCACGGCCAGCTCTTGCCGGCGCAGGCGCCAGGCATTGCTGACATCGCGCCAGGCAAGCTCCGGGTCGGGCGTGAAATTGAGCTCGGCCAGCATCAGCCGGCAATCGCTTTCGAACCAATCCCAGAGGCCACGGCTCTTGAGGCCATCGGTCAGGTAGCAGAACAGCGGCGGCAGGTATTTCACGTCGAGCGCGGCATAGGCAATCTGCCCCGGGCTCAAGGGCCGCGCGAGCCAGTCCGAGCGCGATTCGTCTTTGGGAATGTCGACACCGAGGTTGTCTTGCAGGGCCTTCTGGTAGCCGAGCTGCAAGCCCTGCCCCAGAAATGCCGTGGCGATTTGCGTATCGAGAATGCCCTGCGGACGGCTGCCCGCCATGCGCGTCAGCACTTCGATGTCTTCCGAACAGGCATGCAGCACCTTGCGCGGGAATTCAGCAGTCAGCAGCGGTGTCAGGGGCGAAAGATCGGTCACCTGCAGCGGATCGACCAGATACTCGTGCCGGCCGTCACCCAGTTGTATCAGGCCCAGCTTCGGGTGGAAGGTGTCCACCCGCATGAACTCGGTATCGAGGGCGATGATCTCGGCACTGGCCAGTTGGCCGGCCAGATCGGCGAGTGCCGCGTTGTCATTGATGTGGATGGGCTGCAATGGTTTCTCTGCCTTGAAGGCCGGCCGGCGGTGGCCTGCCCCGACAAGGGGCAGACCGCGAATGGTAGCAGCCCGGACGCCGCCACCCCAGCCGAGGCACCAGTGATTAGAGCCCGAGTTGCTTGGCGATGACCTCGTTCATGATTTCGTAGGTGCCGCCGCCGATGGACAGGATGCGGTTGTCGCGCGCCAGGCGCTCGACCAGCGTCTCGCGCATGAAGCCCATGCCGCCGAAAATCTGCACCGCTTCCCAGGTCACGTGGTCGCTGACCTTGGTGGCGAAGTTCTTGGCCATCGACACTTCCTTCACCGACGGAATGCCGGCCTGGATGCGCGCCGCCACGCGATACGTGAACTCGCGGCTGGCCTCGACCTGCGTGGCCATGTCGGCCAGCTTGTGGCGGATCACTTGCATCTTGGCCAGCGGCTTGCCGAAGGCAGAGCGCTCGTGCACATAGCGCAGCGACTCTTCCAGCGCCATTTGCGAGGTCATGTTGGCCATGACCGCCAGGTTCAGCCGCTCCATCTGGAAGTTGGTCATGATGACGAAAAAGCCGGCGTTCTCGCTGCCGATCAGATTCGCCTTGGGCACCTTCACGTCGTCGAAGAACAGCTCGGCCGTGTCGCTCGCCCACCAGCCGTGCTTCTTCAGCGGCTGGCCGGTGGTAAAGCCGGGCATGCCCTTTTCCATCAGCAAGAGGCTGATGCCACCGTAACCGTCACCGCCGGTGCGCACGGCCACGGTGTAGTAGTCGGCACGAATGCCGGAGGTGATGAACACCTTGGAGCCGGTGACACGGAAGTGGTCGCCGTCGCTGACCGCACGGGTCTTGATGTTGGCCACGTCAGAGCCGCCGGAGGGCTCGGTAATCGCCAGCGCGGCAATCTTTTCGCCACGCAGCACCGGCGGCACCACGCGCTGCTTCATCTCTTCGCTGCCCCACTTCACGATGGGCGGCAGGCCGATGTCGGCAGAGCCCAAGCTGGCCACAAGGCCGCCGGAGCCGGAGCGCATCAGCTCTTCGCTGGCGGCGATTTTCATGAACACATCGCCTTCACCGATGCCGCCCAGGGCTTCGGGATAACCGATACCCGCCACCCCGGCATCGGCCAGCGTGTTGTAAAGCTCGCGCGGGAAAGTGCCGGCCTCCTCCCACTCGTTCACATAAGGGGAAATGTGTTCGGCCACAATCTTGCGCAGGGTGCGGCGGACTTCTTCGTGGGTGTCGTTGAAATATTCGCTGTAGCTCATGACATGCCTCTTAAGGGAGTGTGGCAGGGGGTAATGCCTGCGGCTGGTCTCACGGCAAGCCTCGCCGCAACCACAGGACGGTAGGTGGCAGCCGGAAGGGTCGGTCCGGCCGCCGGTAATGCCGGCACTGGCGGCAACGGGTTATCGCGTGCAGGAAAATGCACCACCCGGCGTCGCCAGCACCCGCAAAAACATGACCACCAACGGGCATCCGGGGCCATCGCTGGCACCACGGGAAGCCCAGCGCGGAGCCCTTGGAAAAAGAGCACCCGCCGGTCACTGGAGAGTCAAAAAAAATCCCTCACCGAGGGACTCTGGATGACCGCAAGGTTCTTAACTTTTCACCTGCACGTTGTCAAAGACCGCAGCGTGCAATCGGCAAAAAGAGCCCGAAAGCCGCTGAAAAACAGCGCTGGCATGGCGGACGGGGAAGACACTGGGTCCTCGCCTTCGCCACGCCCAGCAACAGCAACAGCAACAGCAACGCGATTATTCAAAGGCGCTTTTAGCAGCTTGCTGAAAAATGCTTTTCAGCAAGCTTTTCCCTGGCCAAGGATGGACGGATCGCGAATCAATCACACCCAAGTGATTGATTCAGCGAGGAGCGCTTCCGGACATGTGCCGGAATCGTTCCACGCTGAAAAAGCCCGGATGGGCGTTTTTCAGCAAGCTGTTAATGGGAACGGCGAGGCGGTGGTCAATCGGGGTACTCCCGGGAGCCCCCATGACGCCCAACCGCTCAAGAACATGCGTCATCAGGCGACGCGGCTCATCATGGCACGACTCAACACGGGCCAGCACAGCAACCCACTCCAGCGCCGCCAGCCAGGTCATCCGGCGCGGCGGGTCAGCCCAGTGCCTTGCGGCCGGCCAGCGCCAGCGCCAGCGTGTTGCCGTCGACAAACTCCAGCTCACCGCCCATGGGCACACCATGCGCAATCCGGCTGACCGTCACCTCACTCTCGCGCAGGGCTTCGCGGATGTAGTGCGCCGTGGCCTCGCCTTCCACCGTGGAGCTGGTGGCCAGGATCAGCTCGCGCACTTCGCCCTGGCGCACGCGCGCCAGCAGCTTCGGCAGGCCCAGTTCGCGGGGGCCGATGCCGTCTAGGGGCGAGAGGTGCCCCTTGAGCACGAAATACAGCCCGCGGTAGGACACCGCACTTTCCACCGCCAGCACATCCACCGGATTTTCCACCACGCACAGCAGCGAGCGGTCGCGTTTGGCGCTGGCGCAGATGTGGCACACCTCTGCTTCGGTGAGGCTCTGGCAGTCGCGGCACTCGCGCACCTGCTCCATCGCACGCAGCAATACATCGGCCAGACGACGGCCCCCGGCGCGCTGCCGGTCGAGCAAGTGCAACGCCATGCGCTGCGCAGATTTCGGGCCCACGCCGGGCAGGATGCGCAAGGCATCGACCAGCTCGGTCACCAACGGACTCAGGAACACGGCTTACCTCTGAACGCTGTATGCAAGACCGGATACAGCGCAATCACGCTGATTACTTGCACGGCACCGCTGTCAGCGGCGTCACGTCACTGACCTGGTTGAGCATGGCCATGTCGTAGGTCTCGCCCACACCGTTTTCAACGATATAGCGCGAAATGTTCACAGTGGCGCGTCCACCAATCCCGCAAGAACCGGCCGGCGGCTGGGCTGGCAACTGCAATTGCGTGACGGCCGAGCGGCTGTTGGAAAAACAGAACATCGGTGGGCGGCTGTCGAACACACGCGGCAGCTTTTTCACATCGGCCGCTTCCGGAAAGAAGCAGACACGGTCGCCACGCCAGTCGAGGGTTTCGGCATCCTGACGGCGCTCGAAGCGGCCGGTCATCACCATGGTGCCTTCGTATTCGGCATAGCGGCCGTCACGGTTCACCAGTTTGAAGGTATCCGCCTGCACTGGCAGCGCCAGCACCAGCGCCACGGACGACAACAGGACATTCCGCATTTTCATTTTTTTTCTCCAGTCCGGGGCTCGGTCATCGCATGTCCCGGCATGTACGGTTCAGGGCATTCACGTTAACAGCTTGCTGAAAAGCATTTTTCAGCAAGCTGCTTCCCGGCCAAGGATGGCCGGGTCGCGAATCAATCACCCTTGAGTGATTGATTCAGCGTAGAGCGACTCCGGACATGTGCCGGAATCGCGGACTGAAAAAGCCCGGATGGGCATTTTTCAGAAAGCAGTTAAAGGACGGCAGCCGTTAAAGGGATACGGCGGTCATCCGATCAAAAAGGCAGCTTCATGCCGGGCGGCAGGTTCAGGCCCTGCGTCACCGAGCCCATGGCACTCTGGCTGTGCGCCTCGACCTTGCGCACGGCATCGTTCACCGCCGCAGCAATCAAGTCTTCCAGCATTTCTTTGTCTTCCTTGAGCAGGCTGTCGTCAATTTCAACGCGCTTCACGTCATGGCGACCGGTCATCGTGACCTTCACCAGACCGGCACCGGCTTCGCCTTTCAGCTCGGTATTCGCCAGCTCGGCCTGTGCCTTTTCCATTTGCTTCTGCATCTGCTCCTGCATGCGCTGGGCTTGTTGCATCAGTTGCTGCATGTTCATGTCGTGAACCTCAATCTATCGGGACAATCGAATCGGGAAGGATTTCCGCCTGGAAATCACGCATCAGGGTTTGTACCAGCGGATCGCTGCGCAGCGATTCTTCCGCCGCTTTCTGGCGCGCCTGTTTGCGCGCCGCAATCACTTGCATGGGAATGGCGTACGCCGGGTCTTTTTTGGCCAGGCGCAGCCGGGCGCCGGGAAAGTGGCGCACAAACACCTCTTCCACCTGCGCCACAGACTGCGCGCTCGCCACAATCTCGTGCTTGGCCGCCAGTTGCAGCTCGAAAACATCATCGCCCGCGGCCACCAGTGCGGCATGCCGGGCGAGATTCAGGCCGCCACCGGCCAAGCCGCTCGCGCGCACCCAGTGTTCCCATCCTTCCGGCGAGCAATACGCGGCCGGACCTTCTCCGGATGCCACAAACGCGGCCGGTTCGGTGGGTCTGTTCGCCGGCGCCGAGGGCGCAGCAGTAGAGAGGGCCGGAGCAGAGGAAGCCGACGGCGCTGATGTTGGCGTACCAGATGGTTGAGCCGCTGGCGTCTGCGGCACAGCCACCGGGCCTGGCGCCGCAGCGATGGAGGCACGCCCATCCGCCACAGGCGCCGGCTTGAGTGGCACGACATTGGTTGTTGGCTGGCTGGCTGCCAGGGCGGCCGAAGCCGGCATGGCCGCCTGAGCCAGCGGTGCTGGCGCCGCCACGCTGGCCGGCGCATGCGCAGGTTGAGCCTGTGCCGGACGAGCCGCCGGCATGGCACCCGTCGCCGACGCCACTGCACGGCTACCCCCATAGGGAGCAGACGACGACGGCATTGGCGCGCCGGGCGCCTGCCCGAGCGCCGCCGGTGCGTGTGGCTGATGCACCGCCTGTGGGCCACTGGCCGGCGCACGCGGCGCCGGTCGCGCCATGGCCGGGCGGCCAGCCGCGCCACTGCCCTGCCCGGCCTCCGGCTGGGAAGGCAGCGGGCGGAACGCCAGCATGCGCAGCAAAGTCATTTCAAAACCGGAGCGCGCATCCGCCGCCCAAGGCAAGTCGCGCCGGCCATGCAGCGCCACCTGGTAATAAAGCTGTGTGTCTTCCGCCGTCATCGCCGCTGCCACGGCCAGCACGCGCTCGCGGTCGCCCAACGCGTTGTCCACCGCATCGGGCAGCATCTGCGCCAGCGCAATGCGGTGCAGGCTGGAAACGATTTCGGCCAACGCACCGGCAAAGTCCACGCTCTGCGCCGCCAGTTGCGCGCACACATCGAGCACCGCCGCCGCATCACCGGAGTTCAGGGCCTCGAGCACACGAAACACGAGATCACGGTCGATGGTGCCCAACATGCTGCGCACATCCGCCGTGCCCAGCCGGCCGTTGCCAAAGGCAATGGCCTGGTCGGTCAGCGAGAGCGCATCGCGCATGGAGCCGTTAGCGGCGCGGCCCAGTTCCCACAGCGCGCCTTCTTCGTACTCCACCACTTCTTTTTGCAGCACATTCGCCAGATGCTCCACCACCCGCTCCGGCGACATCGCCTTCAGCGCAAACTGCAGGCAGCGCGAGAGAATAGTGGCCGGCAACTTTTGCGGGTCGGTGGTGGCGAGCAGGAATTTCACATGAGGTGGCGGCTCTTCCAGCGTTTTCAGCAGCGCGTTAAAGCTGCTGTTGGAGAGCATGTGCACTTCGTCAATCAGGTAAACCTTGTAGCGGCCGCGCGTTGGCGCGTACTGCACGTTTTCCAGCAGCTCGCGCGTGTCTTCGACCTTGGTGCGGGAAGCGGCGTCGACCTCGATCAGGTCGACAAAGCGGCCCTCGTCAATCTCGCGGCAAGTGGAGCAAACGCCACAGGGCTCGGAGCTGACACCGGTTTCGCAATTGAGGCATTTGGCGATGATGCGGGCGATGGTGGTTTTGCCCACCCCGCGCGTGCCGGTGAACAGATAGGCATGGTGCAGACGGTCCTGGTCGAGCGCATTGATGAGCGCGCTCGCCACATGTTCCTGGCCGACCAGCTCGCGAAAGCTGTGCGGCCGGTACTTGCGGGCCAGAACCTGATAACTCATGCGGGATTCCTTGCAAAACAGAGGGGCAATTCAAAGAGCGCCTATCCTAGGGAACCTGCCCGGATTTATCCATCGCCAGCATGTTTTCGCGGGCGTCCTGAGCGGCCGGATGCCATCGACGGCGCCGGACAGCGACAAAATGCGGGCCCCGGTCAGCCCCCTCAGTCGGGGTGGTTGCCGGCCCCGGCCGCCGGCCCGTATCGTGCGGAACCCGCCAGTCAGAACCCTATACCCCATGGAACAGATCGCCAGCCGCGTTTCCCGTGTCGCCAACGACACCTACGGCCACTCCCGCCGCCTGATGCCCGAACAACCCTGGTGGAACAATCTCGACCCGTCTTTCCACAAATTTCCCGACGACTTCTATCTCGACCTGCCCTCACAACTCATGGTCGACGGCACCGCCGCCATCGACATCGGCATGCGCACCGCGCTCGCCACTCTGGCCGCCAGCTTCGCCCTGCCCGCCACGCTGTGGCCGGCCAACTACCGCGAAGACCGCGCCCAGTGGGACTTCTACAAAGCCATTGCCGAACGCCACGACCCCGCCGCCTTTTTCCCCCGGCCGCAACAGCATGTAAATGTGCGCCACCACAAAGCCGGCTTGCTCGACTACCACCCGCGCGACGGCCGCGTGGAAGTGCTCTCCTTCGAGAGCCACTTCGAAACCGTCAACCCCGCCCTGCGCGACAAATACGCCCGCTTCCGCCGCAACCGCACCGCCTGGGCCGAACACTGGCGCCACGAAGGCGACCCACGCCCCACCATCTGCGTGATCCACGGCTTTGTGGCCGACCCGTACTGGGTCAACAGCCGCTTTCTGGCCCTGCCCTGGTTTTACAAACAAGGCTACGACGTACTGCTCTACACCCTGCCCTTCCACGGCCGGCGCCAGGAAGCCACTTCACCGTTCTCCGGGCACGGCTATTTTTCGCACGGGCTTTCGCACCTGAACGAAACCGTCGCGCACGCCGTGCACGACTTCCGCCTCTTCCTCGATTATCTGGAAGGCTTGGGCGTGCCACAGATGGGTGTGACCGGCATTTCGCTCGGCGGCTATACCTCCGCCCTGCTCGCCACTGTTGAAGAACGCCTCGCCTTTGCCGTGCCCAACGTACCGCTGGCCAGCATCATGGATTTGATCCTGCAGTGGTTTCCCGCCGGGCCACTGATGAAAGCCGGCCTACGCCTGGCGGGCTCCGACATCCGCGAAGCCCGCCACGCCACCGCCGTGCAATGCCCGCTCACCTATCCGGTGAAACTGCCGAAAGAGAGGCTGCTGATTGTCGGCGGTGCCGGCGACCGCTTTGCGCCGCCCAAACACGCACGCCTGCTCTGGGACCACTGGGACCGGCCGCGCCTGCACTGGTTTCCGGGCAACCACCTGATTCATCTCGATCAGGGGAAATACTTGAAGGAAATGGCTACGTTTTTGAAAGACATCGGGTTTGATCGGGGATGAGTGCAAACGGATGCTGATGCTGAAGGCGGATTGAAGCGGCGCTCATGGCCCGAACAGATCGATGGCACTTTTACCGTCGCCATCGCACACGCGAGAGCCCAGCGGCGTGTTTAATGGACCATCGAATCAGCGCACGTCGTCCCCGCGCAGGCGGGGACCCAGCGCCTTTCCATCAGCCCCTGCAAGCCGTGCCCCTTATCTGCCACACCAAGAAGCACACAACGCACGCAAGTGATTGAAATTATGGAGGCTCACAGCATAATGCCGCGTGTTATGCCCCACGGCCGTCCAGATAAAAGGACAAGAGCGGGGAGTGACAGACTGCTGTCGTATAACACCGCCAAGGGTGCGCCAAGTCGTTGATGATGTTGGCGTTCAATTTTGTCAGACAGGTTATGACCCCACTTGGGGTCTAGTTCAGGTTATTCCTACACGGGCTACCTTCGGTGGTAATGTCCATACGTCCGCTGAAATTTCACAAGCGGCGTAAGAAATAACGCCGTCAAAAGTAGGAGATAGTGGACTATTCCGAGCGAATTTTTTTCATTCCCCTGCCCCCACGGGATGACCAAAAACGAAGTTTTTTGGTCATCCCGTGGGGGCAGGGGAAAGCTTCGTCGTCATAGTCGCCTCCACCTTTTTCTGGCAAAACAAAAATCGCTAAGGGATAAGCCAGAGCGACATGAAAATCCGCGTTGCCGTGCGATATAACTAGTCGCTCAAGGGAACGCTGGTGGTGACCATGCGCTGCACACGAATAAATTGGCAGCGTCCCTTAGCTCCAAACGTTCGGCCCCATTCTCAATGACTGAGATAAGCAATGGCGAAGAAGCGAAAGAAGCAGAAAACAAGGAATACGAGCGGCCTTGAGCACCATAAAAAGGTCGGGAAGACGCTGATTCCGCCACTGATGGCTCTGCCACAGATGAGGTTTCAGTCATGGACAAACGAGAGAATACCGGAACTTCTCTGGGCATGCCTCTTGCGTTCCGTTCTCCCGCAGAGCGTAGCATTGGCAATGTTTCGTGAAATTGCGGCCGAGGGCTTCAAGCACAAGGATGATGACACTGCTACAAAGTATTCAGCGCTGTATCACTCGCACTTGCGTGATGTGCCTGGGAATATGATCCAGAAGATTGTATCAACCGCAAAAAGGCATCCCCTTGGTTATGCAGCACTACGGCCGCTTCTACTTCTTGAAACTCTTCCGCACAGGGAGGTTTGGAAAGCCGAACTCGCAATGGAACCACAGGAAGATGATTGGAAAACATTGGGCGACGCGGTGCTTAAGGTTCTGGATCACCAGT